>JAGRMV010000216.1 GCA_020441045.1 Deltaproteobacteria bacterium
ATATTAACACCAATGGCGCCACCCATCGAAGACAGGCGCGTGCGAAAATCCAAAAAAGCCATAAAATCAGTAAAAAAAATACGGGGCTCATAAAAAATAGTGTCAAAAACATGCGCACTGACCAGACCAACAAAGATACAAATCAAAACAAGGTTTTTAATAATGGTAAGGTCAGCCCCCTCAACGATCGCACGTTTTTTGACCAGGTGGTCTCCTACCAAAAAACCAATAGCCACCATAATACCAAAAATTTGAATCGGAAGCCCAAAAATGGTTGGAAGATCAAATGTAATATATGGAATCATACTTCTACATTCCTTGTATCAGGAATTACATCATTGATCACTGTTTTTGATGCCACTTCAAAGCACTTGAGACAATGGTGTTCAAGTCTGAATATTGTGGGGTCCAATTGAGTACTTCTCTTGCTTTGGTTGCATCTGCTACCAAGGTAGAGGGGTCACCTGCTCTTGGAGGCTCAAAATGATATCGGATGTGTTTACCTACTATTTTTTCAGCAGCCTCTACGATTTGTAAGAGCGAGTAGCCTTCTTTGGTACCCAGGTTGTAGAGCGGGTCTACTGAAGTTGTGTGCATTTTTTCGAGTAGAAGGAAATGGGAGGAAGCTAAATCCAAAACATGGATGTAGTCTCGTACACAGGTTCCGTCAGAAGTGGGATAATTATTACCAAAGAGAATAACATCCTGATCCGCAAGGCAGGCATTTATCAAATTCGGAATAAAATGAGTTTCAGGATGATGATTTTCTCCAATCTCACCATCTAGATCAGCCCCACAAGCGTTGAAATAGCGAAATATACCAGCTTGAATATTTCCAGTATTATGATGAGAGAGCAAGTGCTTTTCAAATTCCCTTTTGGATTGACCGTAAGGATTAATAGGATTGGTCGGATGCTCTTCATTGATGGGAATGTCTTGAGGTTCACCATAGACAGCAGCAGTTGAAGAAAAAATGAAATGTTGTACACCGTTTGTAATACATTGCTGTAGAAAAGTAGTGCCACGGTGAACGTTATTATCAAAATATTTCTCAGGAAACTCAACAGACTCTTTAACCAGAGCTAAAGCAGCACAGTGAATAACACTTTTAAGGTTATGGCGCTTAATAAATTCTGCTACTTGATGATCGGCAATATCTGTTTGTAAGTGATCGTTTAAATATTTGAGAATTGCTTTGGGTGGAGCAACTCGATCAAGACCAAATACGGCATAGTTTTTTTGTGAAAAATATTTCACAAAATGTGAGCCGATATAGCCTGACGAACCTGTGATGAGTACTTTTTTTTGCATGAGGCTTTCCTTTACTTTGAAGTTGACTGAGGAAATGTTGGCCATTGTTCCATGGGGAGTGTAGCACACTTTGATGCAATATCTAGAGACTCAGCTATGACGACATCCATATCCAGATAGCGATAAGTACCAAGACGACCCATGAATGAAACTTTTTTTTCTTCGACCGCGAGTTTTTCGTAAGCCTCTAAGAGGGCTTTATCATCAAGCAATCGTATTGGGTAATAAGGCGTATCATTATCCTGTGCCAAGCTACTATATTCTTTGAAATAAACGGTTTGGGTATGATGTTCCCATGGTGTAAAAAACTTGTGCTCTGAGATTCGGGTGTAAGGTATCTCTTGCTGGCAGTAGTTGACCACAGCCGAACCTTGGAAAGATCCTTCCTGTGTATGTCTTTCAAACCGAAGTGTTCGATACTGTAGTTTACCAATTTTATAGTCAAAGTATGCATCAATAGGGCCTGAGTAAAATATATAGTCATGGGCGGCTCCGTGGGTCTGACGGGTAAATTTTTTATTAAGATGCAATGTTATATGTGGATGATCAAGTAGCTTTTGAAATATTGGTGTATAACCGGATGTTGGTATGCCTTGATAGGTTGAATTGTAATAGTTGTCGTCATCTGTAAATCGAACAGGTAGTCTTTTAAGGATGGATGCAGGTAAGTGTTGAGGGTGAATACCCCACTGTTTGAGTGTATAGCCCTTAAAGAAATTTTCATAAAGCGCTTTGCCTACAAAACGTAAAGCTTGCTCCTCAAACGATTGTGGATCAGCTATGGTTTTATCAGCCAAAGAATCGATAAAGGTCTCAGCTTCTGCCGGAGTAAAATTTTCACCAAAAAATAAATTGATGGTTCGAAGATTGATTGGCAGAGGAAATATTCCTTTATCGGTAACAGCTTTTACCCGATTGATATATGGTTTAAAGGAAGTTAAGGTGTTTACATAATCCCATATATCTTTTTTGGAGGTATTAAAAATATGGGGGCCATATGCGTGGACCATAACTCCTGTTTCTGGATCTTTTTCTGTATAACAGTTGCCACCAATGTGATGGCGTGCTTCGTAGATATCAATAATGTATTTCCCGGTTTTGGCTAACTCATTGGCGATGATACATCCAGAAAACCCTGATCCTATAACGCCTATTTTTTTCATAGTAAATGGAGTGTAGCGGATCGTTATTAAAAGCCAAATATTTCTTGTCAAAGCCAGCAAGTGCCATGCATAATTGACACCATGTCAACATCTGCACATACAGTCTTTATACCGGTGAAAAATGAAGAAAATAACTTACAAAGGTGTCTGGATTCAATATTGTTGAGTGCAGGAACGAATGTAGATGTGCATGTTTTTGATGATTGCTCTACTGATCGGACTGCTGAAATATTGCAAGAATATGCAGATCGACATGATAATATACATGCACATAAGGGCTTTGGAAAAGGACCTGCGATTATTAGAAATTACTTTCTTGAGGAGGTAACAAATCCTTATATTATATTTGTTGATGGTGACATTGAGGTGCAAAGCAACTGGTACCAAGAAATAGAGCGATCTATTAGCAAGATGAGTGACACTATTGTTGCTATCGGTGGAGCACAAAAAATTCCGCATATTTCAAAAGGGTTGGAGAAGTTCCATGGTGCTTTGCTCGAGTCTTTTTCGTTTCTCTCAGATCATATCCAGCAAGCATCAGATTTCGTTGAGGTAAAGCATAATCCTCTATGTAACGTGATTTATAAAACTCAACCATTAAAAGATGTACAAGGATTCGATGAACATTTATTTCCAGGTGAGGATTTAGATATGGACATTCGACTATATCGAAATGGATATAAATTTTTATATAATCCAGAAATGGTGGTTTATCATCATCGCCCAGACACGATTAAAGAGTTTCAAACAATGTTGATCAAATATGGTAAGACC
>JAGRMV010000217.1 GCA_020441045.1 Deltaproteobacteria bacterium
CTTTTTTTTCTGTGATATCCCCAGCTACAATCAGTGCCGCATTCGACGGTTGCACATAAGTTTGCAAAAACGTTTGCACGTCTTGTCTGGTTATTTTTGCAACAGATTCAGGACTTCCATTTGAATTTGGGCCATAAGGATGCGATGGCCCCATCGCTTCTTGCCACATGATCTGGGCAGCAAGGGCAACTGGATCTTTTCTTTTTCTCTGAATGTAATTGATTTGGTCTATTTTGATTCTTTCAAAATCTTCCTGCGCAAGTCTGGGTTGGGTAATAACTTTGCTTGCGATCTCAAAAGTACGATCAACATGCGCCTTGGTTGTGTATAAGTCAACATTGAGCGTTTCAGTATAACTCTCACTGGAGACACCACTACCTATGTTTGCCAGCTGTTCGGACATGGTTGTAACACTTGTTGTTCCGTATCCTTCATCCAAAAGATCAAGCGACAATTGAGCCAAGCCAGACTTTGAACCATCGTTGATTTTACCGCCGCGGAAAACAAAACGCATTTTAACCAACGGCAAAGTGTCTTTTTTGAGCAATAAAACTGTCAGTCCATTTTTTGCAGTAAACACAATCGGTTTAGGTGCGTGAAAAGTTTTTGCCTTTAACAAGTCAGGAGCTTCCATCATATAGGAGGGTCCGACCTCAGGTGAAACCACCTGCACTTGTTTTGCCGCGCATCCGAATGCGTTTACAATAAAAAATACGCCTAACCATTGTATGTATGTTTTGGTCATGGGTTATCCTTTTTTTCCGGGTTGAATTTCTAGGGTAAATTCGGGTGTGCTAAACACCTGGCGGGCAATTGCGTTGACACTATCAACTGTTGCGCTTTGGTATCGTTGTAAATCTTGCTGAAAATAATCTGGCTCACCTACATAAAACTGATATGCATTGAGCCTATCAGCTCGATCGGCAAGTGATTCGAGTTTCCACAAAAATGATGCTTCATACTGCGCCTGTACGCGTTCCAGCTCGGCTTTTGTAATGCCATTTTCTTGAATATTTTTGAGCTCTTTTTCAATTTCTTTTTGGACTACAGCAACATCGACCCCAGGTTTTAAGACGGTATGAATTTGAAATATTGAATCTTCGATCATAGATTGCTGATACGAGGCAACCCATTCGACCCATGCATTTTGCAATTTTAAACGTTGAAACAAGCGCGATACTTCACCCTCGGTTAAAATCTGCGAGAGAATATCCATCTCCGCATCGCCTTTGCCATAAAATGGCGGCGAACGAAAAGCGATGGTGAGTTTACTTGCAGGGACATCATCTTGAATCGTAACCTTTTGATAAGACGTTGGCCACTGCAAATCCTTTGCTGCTTCAAAATGTGGTGTATCTCCACGCGGTATCCAAGCATAGTATTTCTGGATCAGTTTTTTGGCGACTTTCTTATCAAAATCACCTGCAACCACGAGAGTTGCATTGTTGGGTACGTACCATTTGGCAAAGAAGTCTTTTACATCCTTGACGGTGGCAGCTTCTAGATCCTGATGACTACCAATAACAGGCCATTTATAAACATGGTTTTCAGGGAAAAAATGCTCAAGCATCGTAAGATACCCCATGCCATACGGTTGTATCTCATAACTTTGTCTTCTTTCATTGCGTACAACTTTTCTTTGTAGGTCGAGTTTTTGCTGGTCCACTGCCATGCCCAAACCATTCATACGATCCGCCTCTAACCAAAGAAACGTCGGCAAAAGCGTATTGGCGCCGATGTTATAATAATTGGTCCAGTCGTTGGAGGTTGAGGCATTGTTGGTACCGCCAAATTGCTCCATCAAAATATCGTATTGCCCATTGGGAACGTTTTTTGTACCCATAAACATCAAATGCTCAAAAAGATGGGCAAAACCTGTTCTGCCTGGCATTTCATTTTTTGAGCCAACACGATACCACGTATTGACCACAACCTTCGGAATACTCCGGTCTTGATGCAAAATAACTTTTAATCCATTGTCCAACTCGTAAGACTCATAAGGAACTTTCAGCTGCGCAGACCACACATGCTCGCTTGCAAAAACTCCGAGAAAAAACAACACAAAGCAATAGGCACATTTTTTCATAGATATCCCTTATAATGGGAACATATCCAATGACCAAGCCTTTTTGTGAAACGTAAAAACTTACAATCTAATACCATCCACGTTGAATGCACAAAACAGTGGCAATGTAATTAACATCTGTGCTATAGGGTTGGTAAAAAACTGCGGGAGATCAAAATGTTTAAACAATCAATTTTTATCGCGATTACAATTTTGCTTGCAACTTCACAGGTACAAGCCAAAAGCTGCGTCATTCAGGTCTTTGATTACCAAGTACATGACAACTCACTGGAACGTGCTCAAAAACAAAGTAAAGAGCTTCTAGAATCCGATGATGAAGATCAAGGAATAATCATGAACATTTTGGATGGCATCATGGGCACAGCGATGGAAACAGATCTGTTTAGCCTGGTTGTAGATGGTCCAGATTATTATCCTTATTTACACTTCATTGGACAAACCGAGATCGTGAAAGACGAAATTGCTGATTGTTACAATTATGCAGCGCAATTCGCACAAGAATACAATAAAAACAAATATTTGTATCAATGGAAATGGTTAGATACCGGTAAAACCGGTATCTTGGGGTATAACCCTGCAAATATACAGGGCATGATTACCAAAGAAATCCCTATTCCTGTCGGAGAAAATAATCCTAAAGCTTGTGTTTGGACCGAAATCAAAAACGCGTCTGGAAAATCTATCTCAAATTTGCGTTCATCACTTGAAGATGGATACGCCAAAGTATTTAGCGCCGCCGTTTTAGATAATGCTTCGTGTCAAACATATGTACAGACCCAATTACTCAACTGGGCTGCTCAAAGATACACCCCACTGATCAACTCCACTGTCGTCTTTCCCGATTGTGATGACGAAGGCAATGGCACAACCAAAGCAACGGGTCAGTATTACTTTAACGGTGAGTACATTGATTTTTCCGTTGTATCCAGCAAGTAATACATCATAATCAGAAAATTCAGGGCGTTGGAACTGAGGACGTTTCTAGCATTTGTTGATATAACATGTGCCAGAGTGTAAGCGTTCGATCTTGGTCCGGATACAGTGGTGACGAAGACGTGGTTGCAAATATTTTTGTCTTACCAATCTGCTGCGGCTGCAAGCCGGCTTGCACTTTGTTGACCGGAACATCAAAACACCCCCGCAAAAAAGCGCGAG
>JAGRMV010000218.1 GCA_020441045.1 Deltaproteobacteria bacterium
CAATTTCAGCGAGGATTACCTGCTATTTCACCAACCATGCTGACCAAAAGACTTGGAGAAATGGTGGAAGATGGTTTGATTTTTAAAAAACAGACACCGGGACAAAAAGGATATGACTATTTTCTGACTCCAGCAGGCAAAGAACTCATGCCTGTTGTGACTGAGCTGGGTGTATGGGGAATGAAATGGGCGCGAGGGCAACTGGCCGATGTTGATTTTGATGTTGAACTGTTGATGACATACCTAGGTCGAAGCATCAAGCCAGAGATGTTGGGCGCGACAGAAACCATCGTAAGGTTTCATTTTACCGATTTAAAGCGATTGAAAAAATGGTGGATTATTGTGACTGGCAATGATGTAGATGTATGCATCAAAGATCCGGGTAAAGAGATCGATGTGTGGTTTGAGACAGATTTAAAAACCATGGTGAGTATTTGGATGGGGGATTGTTCCTACAAAAGCGCAGTGCGAGAAAAAAAGTGTGGGATTTATGGATCTAGCACGCTCACGCGTAATGTAAGTAGCTGGATGAGCAACAGTGTTTTTGCGGGTATTCCACCAGCAGCACATATTTCTGACTAACATCCTTGATCATATATGCTATACTTGCTTTGTAGAGAGGCTTCACTTTTTTTTGGAATTTATGCAACATTTTTTACAGATAAGTGTTTTCAACTGAGCTGACAAGAAAAGGTAAACCGTGGATTGTGGTGTATCACGTTGTACTATAGACTTGGTTATTTGGGGGATATTACTTTTGGCAGTTAGGTACGTGGGGGGCTTTTTTGTATCACTTGTACGACCGCTTTATCATTAAATATGAATGAAAATATAAAAAACTTTCTTTATACACACAGAGTGCATTTTATTGCGGTCATTGTCGGTATTCTAGCCGCCATAGGTGCAGTAGCCTTTCGCGCAATGATTGGTTTTGTCCAGCACTTGTTTTTTGATCAAAGTATTCGGTTTGATTTGATCGATCACCTGCATCGCACTCAGCATCTGTACGAAATTGCCTTTCCGATTTTTGGACTGCTCATATCGCACTGGTTGATTGAACAGTTTGCCTCTGAAGCACGAGGCCATGGCGTACCTGAGGTGATTGAAGCCGTTCAACATAAAGCTGGTATCATTCGTAAACGGGTGGCGGTGATTAAAACCCTTGCCTCAAGTTTTACCATTGGTAGTGGTGGAAGCTTGGGAAGGGAGGGTCCGATTGTACAAATTGGGGCTGCGATAGGCTCTTTTTTAGGACAGACACTTCGTTTGAGAAGCAAAGAAGTAAAAACATTGGTTGCATGTGGGGCTTCCGCAGGTATTGCCGCAACATTCAATACACCGATTGCGGCGGTTATTTTTTCTGTTGAGCTTATTTTGCTTGAGTGGCGCGCGATCTCGTTTATCCCGCTGGTTATTGCTACGGTGTTTGCGACCCTTTTGTCGAGAAATTATCTTGGGGATCAACCTGCCTTTTCCATCCGTGAATTTGCCTTGGTTTCAAATCTTGAAATTTTCTTTTATCTTTTCTTAGGCATCTCTACAGGTTTTGCGGCGTACGGATTTATTCACGGTATTGATTGGATTGAAAAACAAATGAAATCAATCATCCGTAATGATTGGGCGCGATGTGTGATTGGCGGAGGGATCATAGGAAGTATCGCGTATTTTTTCCCACATCTGTATGGCGGCGGATATGAAGCTACCGATGCCCTGATCCATGAACAAGTTGCCGTATCTTTACTTGTTTGGCTAATCGTACTGAAAGTCATTTCAGTAAGTCTAACGTTAGCTAGTGGCGGATCTGGGGGCGTGTTTGCACCATCGTTATTAATGGGCGCTCTGACTGGAGCCTTGTATGGTGTAATTGTGCATAGCTTGTTTCCAGAGCAAACCATGTCTTATGGTGTTTATGCGCTTGTCGGTATGGGCAGTTTTTTTGCAGCTGTTTCTCGAGGAACCTTTACGTCGATCGTGATTCTTTTTGAGATGTCCCGAAACTATTCGATTATTCTGCCATTGATGTTCGCCTGTGTGATTTCAGATCAGGTTGCCGTTCTCTTATTAAAGGAAGATACGATTTATGGAAAAATACTACGCAGAAAGAAACTTACATTCTCAACCGATTTTGGGGTGGATCGATATGTGATGACACCTATATGGCAAATCATGGTGACCAGGATTGAATGCATTCGTTCGGGGACATTGGTAGAAAACGCATGGAACAAAGTGCATACTTCGCAACATACCGTCTATCCGGTTACAAATACAAAAGGAGTTTTGCTAGGCGCTGTTTCTTATTTTGATCTTGCATTGTTGGCAAAAAAACACGGGAAAAAAACCGTCGATGAACTGATGCGGGGAACTCCTTGTGTGGTATACCCGGATGATTCAGCCCAAAGCGTAATTGAAAAACTCGAAAGAACAAGAGATCCAAGGGCTTTTGTCATTGACCGAGAAAACAGGGCGCTGCTTGGGTTGGTTACGCCAACAGACCTGATTCGTTATAAAGACCTAGACTGAATTATTTAAAATTTGTGACAAAACAATTTTAGGTGCATGGATTTTCACATTGTTTTTACAGCTAGTGCATGGTACCAAGTTTTGAACCATTGATAATTTTTAAACATCTAAAGGGGTACACCAATGATAAAGCGTACATTTTTTGTGGGATTATGTTGTTTCCTTGGACTGATTTATCAGGCCAATGCGCAACAGGGTATTTGGAAGTTGGTTGTTGATCCAGATTGCGATCTAAGTATTGGACTTGAGCAAAAAACCAATCAGACTTGGAGTCAAGTTGGCAGTTTTTCCAAATATATTTTAAATCTAACATACAAGGGCATGACGGATGACCAAATGGGGTATTTTGCAATGTTTCAAAACCCTGATCCCATTCACATCGGAACAGATAGAAACAACTTGGTGCCAACCGACTTTTCACTTGCTTTGCTCGTTGCTAAACCTAAGAATAGTTTTGGCGCAACACTACAAGTAATAACAGATGAAGCAACGTATACTTCTAAGACGATAGAGGGGGAGCTTGTACAGTACTCTACTGTTCATGAGGCGGATCAGTCAAATAGGCCCTTTTCATTGACGGTTCATATGCCACATGAAGAATATCCTGATGATTATAGATACAAAATGGTAGCTGCATGTCAGTCTCCTTTTTCACTGAAATAGTTTACGGATAAAATCTCTGG
>JAGRMV010000021.1 GCA_020441045.1 Deltaproteobacteria bacterium
GACAGAATTTGAATTGGTTCCAGAAGAATGGGGTGGAGACACGATTTATGTCCCGGTTTCTGCGATCACCGGCGAGGGTATTGATACGCTGCTTGAAAACATTGCATTGCAGGCAGATATGCTCGAACTTAAAGCCAATCCGAAGCGCTTGGCCAAAGGCGTGATTATTGAGTCTCGTGTTGATAAAGGTCGTGGCGCGATTACGAGTATTTTGGTCCGTGATGGTACGCTCAAAACAGGCGATAGCATCATTACAGGAAGTGAATATGGCCGCGTACGTGATATGCGTGATGAGAACGGCAAGCAGCTCAAAGAAGCTGGACCTTCCCAAGCGGTAGAGGTGACAGGTCTTTCCGGAGTTGCTTCGGCTGGAGACGAAATTATTGCGGTTTCAGATGAAAGAAAAGCGCGTCAAGTTGCAGAAATGCGCAAAAATATTGAGCGTGAGAAAGAACTTGCTGCATCAAGTAAAGTTTCGTTGGATGATTTGTATCAAAAAATTGAAGAAGGCGATGTCAAAGAGTTAAATGTCATTGTTAAAGCCGATACCGATGGTTCGATTGAGGTTTTAAAAGATACAATCAAGAAGCTGTCCACCAAAAAAGTTTTGGTCAAAGTTATCCATGGCGCGGTTGGGGGTATTACTGAGAATGATGTGTTGTTGGCGACGGCTTCCGGCGCTTTGATTGTCGGTTTTAATGTGCGACCACAAAGTGGGGCCAAACGTTTGGCTGAGCAGAAGGATATTGAGATTCGTTTGTATCGTATTATTTATGAGTTGCAAGAAGATATCCAAAACTCCATGGCCGGTTTGCTCGCACCTAATATCGTCGAAGAGACCTTGGGCATGGCAGAAGTACGCGAAGTCTTTGGGATTTCGAAAGTCGGTAATATTGCAGGTTGTTTGGTGCAAGAAGGGCGCATTCTACGTAATGCCAAAGTACGCTTGATCCGTGACGATATTGTGGTCTATACCGGTGACATAGAAACGTTAAAGCGTTTTAAAGATGATGCCAAGGAAGTTAAGTCTGGTACTGAGTGTGGCATAGGAATCAAAAATTTCAATGACATCAAAGTGGGCGATAGAATTGAAGCCTTTATTGAGAAAGAAGTTGCTGCAGAATTAGAATAAGCCATGCAGTGTTGAGCTCTTTGTTTGTCTCTTCTTTTAAGGGCAAGCTCGCTTTAGGTGTATTGACTCTATGGGATGTCATAGAGGATGTGAGTGTATAAAAATATTGATTTGAAAAGAGGTTGCCATGACATCTGCAAAAAACCAACCCTATAAAAGATCTGACCGTATTGCGGATTTGCTCCGTAAAATAACCTCGGATGTGATGACCCAAAAAATTCATCATTGGGGCGTGGATGGTTTGACCATCACCCGTGTTGAAGTATCTCACGACTTGAAACAAGCCAATGCGTTTTATCGTCTCCTTGATCCCAGCCAGAAGGGAAAAGTAAAAAGCAATCTAGGTAAAATCTTGCCATTGGTGCAAAAAGAAATTGGTCGTCAGATGCGTACCAAATATACGCCGCATCTTCATTTTCAATATGATGAAGGTTTGGATCATAGTGATCGTATTTTTGATTTGCTTGATCAAGCCAATATCGATCATAGCGAAGAATAAGCTGTATTGTCGTTATGCATGGCGTGTTGTTGATTGATAAGCCCAAAGGGATGAGCTCACACCGGGTGGTTTCGATCTTACGAAAAAAACTTGCCACCAAGAAAATCGGTCACGCAGGGACGCTTGATCCAGAAGCCACTGGCGTGCTTGTGTGCTGCGTGGGCAAAGCAACCAAAATCAGCCAATATCTCATGGGTGAAGATAAGGTCTATCAAACGAAAGTCGTGCTTGGTGCAACATCAACGACATACGATCATGTCGGGGAAATCACGCAAACCAACGCTGATATACCAAGCTCGGCAGAGATTCAACAAGTGCTTGTATCATTTGAGGGAGTGATTGAGCAAAAACCACCGCTATACTCAGCCATCAAAAAGGCCGGCAAAAAACTGTATCAATATGCCCGGGCGGGTATCGACGTCGAGATTCCTTCGCGAAAAATTCATATTCAAAAAATTACGCTGCTGCCAAACCCCAACCAACCCGACATATTGCACTTGCAGGTTCATTGCCAAAAAGGCACTTATATCCGCTCTTTGGCTCACGATATCGGACAAGTATTGGGTTGTGGAGGCTACGCGCAAGATATACGTAGGCTCCAAAGTGGCCAGTATCATATCGACAATTGTATTCCCATGGATGCACTAGAGGCTATGTCACTGCAAGATGTGCAAGGTAAAATGCTTACCCTCATACAAGCATTACAAGCTTCGTTTGTATCGATTGCCATTGATCAAGCCCAAGCTTTGCATATTCGTCAAGGTAAGCCGATGGACAAACTGTATATTCAACCTGCCAACAACGCGATGGTCCTTTTGCATACGGATACCCAAGAAGCTGTTGCAATCACCCGATGCGATGAAAGTGGGCAGTATGCATTGTTGCGCGTTATATAAACTTGCATACAGCCACCATACTTAGGTGACTGTATGCAAGAAACTACGTTGGTATAGCGAGACTTATTGCTTTAATACAGTTTTTAAAAACGCATCTTGATTGGGTTCACGTCCAAGAAAGTTTTTAATAAGCGTCATGGCATCTTCTGAACCACCTTTTTCAAGGATTTCCTTACGATAAGACATGCCAACAGTAGGGCTAAATAGGTTGTCACCAGCAAATCGGGTAAACATATCTTCTGCAAATACTTTAGACCAGAGATAGCCATAGTAGCCTACGGCATAACCCGTCAAATGGCCGAAGCTAGCGACTCTGTTTGAACCTTCTGGTTGATTGGTTTTCATCAATCGCTGATAACGTTCGTTAAACCATTTAGAGGTATTGACTGGGCCTTCGGCTAAATGAAATAAGAGGTCCGTTTCAGCCAAAAATATTTGATACGTATAATGAGACGCATTGCCGAGTTCTGCTGACTTGATCATGTTTTGCAGCAAAGCATCTGGAAAAACCTGTCCCGTTTGATAGTGCTTCGAGAGCCTTTGCAAACTTTCTTTTTTCCATACCCAATTTTCTAACATTTGTGAAGGTGCCTCAACAAAGTCTCTGGCTACTGAAGTTCCTTCTTGTGAATAGTGCTTGGTTTTTGAGAGTACTCCATGCATGATATGGCCAAATTCATGGAAAAAGGTTGTTACGTTATCGTGTGGTAAGAGTGATGGCGTTGTTTCAATACCATCTTTGATAATGGGAGCCGGAAAATTGGCCAGCATGACCACTGCAGGATAGCGAACATCTCCTTTTTGATATGTTTTTCCATCTATGTATGCGGCAGCCGATCGAAATTCTCTTCTTTTTTGTGTGGGAAAGATCGCAGCATGCTGGTATTTGCCATCCCGTGGGAAGAGATCGAGATAAAAGTAGCCAATAGTGGTGCCATCGGCTGCTTCGGCAACTTCGTAAAGTTCAACAGATTCATGCCAGACATATTGACCTTCCACTTTTCTAATTCTGATCCCTAGTAATTCTTCATAGATCTCAAACATAGCCTTGGTTACATGCCGAATAGGGAAGTATTGTTTGATCTCTTCGGGATCAACATTCGTAAGTTGTTGTTTCCATATATTATTATAGTAGGGTACTTCCCAAGCATTGAGTTCAAGATCTTTCCATTGATCCCCACTACAGGTTGATAGCATCTGGCATTTGATTTTTTTACGAGCATTGTTCTCTTCTTCTAGGCCTTCTTCTAAAGAGGTTCTAAGCTCTTTCAAAAATGTCAAGACTGTTGCTACTGATGGAGCCATTTTGGCGCCAGTGGCAAACTGCATATCGACATAAGTTTTATGGCCTAAACTATTGGCAATAAATAATCGCAATGCCAATATTTCTTTGAGTACTTTGAGATTGTTTGTTTCATTTTGCTCAACCGGGTTGGCGCGGTTTACATAGGCCAGATAAAGTCTTTTTCTTGCATTATCATCGTTGGCATATTGCATAAATGGTTTGAAGTCACTGTTAAAGCTAGTAGTAACGATGTAGTTGCTTTCCGAGTCTCTTGCAAAGGACTGTTTGATATTCTCTGGAATACCATCCATCTCCTTTTCAGTAAATGTAAGCTTTAGTCTTGCGTTGTTAATATTTTCAGAAAATTGCGTAGTTAAAATTGAAAGTTTTTTTTGCGCAGCTTTGACTTCTTCACGCAATTTCTCATCTTCAATAGTCATGCCACTGTTTTGAAAACCTGTGTAGTAATCGTTGACCAACTTTTGATCTTGCAGTGAGAGAGAGGAAAATGTGGATGACTGTTTGACAGCTTTGACAATATTGAAAATCTTTTCATTATTTGCGTTTTCAATAGATTGGGCGCTCCATTTTTTATGACATTCAAACCCGTTCTTACGAATATTTTCGTCGGTAGAAGCGTTGGCGATCAAATATACAGGGTAGAGTTGTACTGTGGTATCGGCATCGAGGTCTTCTAGCTGCTCAATGTCTTGCATCGTAACTTCAGATAGGTTCTTTGCCGTGATTTTAGCAATTTCAGCTCGTTCAGCTGCAAGGACTTTATCGCAGTAGGCTGGAATTTCTTCAGCAGTGAACTCAAACTTAGGAAGCGTATCGATAGGGCTGTATGCCCAGGTTTGTGTGACAGTTAAGACAGCAAGCACAAATAATACACTTTGAACAACGTTTTTCATGGGAACCCCCCTATTAGCAGTTGAAATAACACCTATATACAGCTACTACCGCTATATTAAGTTGGGCGTCTGAGTCAAGTCATAAAAATATAAAAAATTTATCTGAATCTTGGACATTTTGGTTGATGATGATCTGCTTGAGCCTTTCTTGCACCGTAGGCTACTGTTTTATTGCAGGCCAATCAATGGGAGATACAATATTGTCCCCAAGCCAAATAGAAATATCCCCAATGGAATCACCGCCATACAAAGGAGCGCAGTCTACGAGTTCGAAGTATGCATCATTTTCCTCTTTTGGATCGATTGTACAACTAAACTGCTCGAATTTATGGGGCTCTTTGTAACCAATACGAACAGCAAAAGCGATTTGAAGCGGTTTTTTGCTCCAAGGATGCGTGTATAGTGCAATGTCTTGCCACTGAATTTCTGGTTGCGGAGCCTCGTCTCTTGCCAAAATATGTGCATATTTTGCAAATATATTGTCGAAATTCAAATAAACGTTCTGCGCGATACGCTGTTTGATAACCTGCTGATACGGCACTAGATGTGCTGGTACAAGCAAACTATCGTCAATATGTGGCACCGCAATGGGGCGTGTGCTTTTGATTGCAAGTGGAACTTCTATATCAGGATCGGCGGTTAAGCTGCAGTCTTTAAAGTAAATGTTGGTGAAATATGGATTTGGGTTCTTATATCCGACCAGGCGTATGTTTTCTTCCCAGTCAGTCACCCAGCCATGGCAACGGACATGTTGGTTGCCTTGGATAAAAGTCACCAGGTGATAGGATTCACTTCGATTCAGCTTTTTCTCAAGTATTGAGCGAGTATTAAAATACTCGTCTTCCACGGTGTCTTCTTCTACAAGATGATATTGGATTGTGACCTGGTTGATCTTGGACGGATCAAACCAAAATTCTTGGTTATCGATATACGTATTGATTTCAGCCAAGATAAATCCTACATGTTGTTTCACCGATGGACGATGTCCCATAGGAATGGGCAAAGCCAAGCTAGAGTGAGCAAAAGCCATCAAAGATAGGCATAACGTAAAAATAAAATTTGTATGCATGATTCCCCCCAAGAAATACGATGTCTAACTGACATAGACGATAAAGATAGGCACTGTCAAGTGGTTTTGGGCAATCATCCTATTTTTCGCTTGAAAAATACATATGGATCGGGCTATAGAAAACGTAGGTGGGGGGGCATAATGAAAAATATTGTAGGTAGTATTCTGCTTTTTTGGATCAGTACAAATGTACAAGCGATCGAATGTGTCAAAACGCAGTCGCATTCTCACTTTTTTTCGCATCAGGAATTTTTTTTCCAGATGGGATTTGCCTATTGTTGTGACGAAACACCTTTTGACCCCGCGTTTATCACGTATTTACAGGAGCCTGATCATCCATTTAATTTGACAGAAAACTGTCAGGATTTAGCAGCTTTACGTCTTGTCAGAGCATCAGATGATTATCTCCCGAATGATTTTGTATATTTAACACCAGTGTATCCGTTACCTTTTAAAAACAATGGCTTGTGCGGGACGCATCTTTATCCTGAATATCCATACAAAGCTGAAGTCAAAGGTCTGTGTGGGATGAAAAGTAAAGCCGCGCAAGTGCAATTGCATGCGTATCCAAACCCGACCCCAGGCATGACAAAATTGGGCAATCGGCAACTGTTTGACACAGAGTATACGTTCTATGTGCGTGGCCAGGGACAAGAAAACATCTTGAGCGAAATTTTTGATCTGCAAGATGCAAAATATCGTGTGATTGCATCCAACGGCGCCATTGTCCAAAGCCTGCAGCCTTTGGTCCAAATTCCAGGAGAGCTAGAGTATATCATTGATTTATCAGGTTTACCGGATGGTTTGTATTATGTACAAGTGATCAATCCAAAACTGAAAGTTATACAAACCATCAAGGTGATCAAGAAAGCCGAATAAGGTTTCGTTAAGCATCGCACTTGTTTTTATTCAGGTTCATACGTATAAGTATATCATGAGACAATTGTTTCGAGGATGTATCGTGTTGGTTCTGTTTTTTGTTGCATGCAGGGAAGAACCCGTCCTTTTTTATTATCATCCAATCTCTGTTCAACATGTTGTTGGAACGCCTTTGGAAGGGCAGGGTTTTGTTACCGAAATACCCGGAGAGTTGCTTCTAGATCTAAGTGGTACATTTGTGATCAGTCAAGACGAAGATTTTGTAGAAAAGCATAGACATCCTGTGATTTTAAAGGATGTACATGTGCATTTGCATGGAGATTTATTTAGCGAGGTTGTTTTTTTAGAAAATCAGCCGGCCCAGGCTGTGCTTGCTGCGGATCCGACCGACTTTCATTGTTTTTTTGCAACCGAAAAAGCGCAAACGGCTGTGCAAACTTATGTATTACAAGACCAAATCAATGCATATACCGATCAAATCGGGGCCTATGCGGTGATGTTTAATAAAACGATATCGCATTTTGCGGGGCAGACAGACAAAGAAAGAAGTCAAAGCAAGAGGGCGCAATTGCAAGAATTGCGAGAAAAAATACGGCGCTATGAAAAAAGCTTTTGGGTGTTCTCGATGAGTTATGTCTGTAAATCTGATTTTGAAAGCGATATCTATGAAAACTATATGGCTGATCTAGAGATCTATGTGCCCAAACTGCGGTTGGATGAGTATGACAAACAAATCATAGCGGAAACAGACTTTGTCGATTTGATGCTGTCCGATGATATCTCCTATCGGGTCCAAGTCAAACAGGGACAAAACTTGGTGATCGATGTAGACCATAAACCCTATTTTTATAGTGATGACCTCCAGTTGATTGTTGATTCTCCAAAGCTACAAGATCAGGGGTGGGTACAAATGGACCATCGAGAAGAATTGATCCGGCAGCACATACAACAAGCACAAGCCCTGAAAAATCGTCTCCGTAAAGGCTATTAGTTTGGTTGAGTACATGTAGCATGTATAGCGTGTTAAGTTTAAGTCGAAACACGCAACAACATGTTATTGGGAGATAGGCAATGCCGGATGAGTACTTAGGAAGCTGACCAAGGAGGTATTTGTATATCTCCTACCCTCTCATTGTATACAATAAACTTTCGTCGAAGTGTGTAAACGATAAGATTAAAATACTATAATTCATACATTACATGCTGTGAAGCCTGCGTAGGAAAACCCACAATGGTATCATTTCATGCAAAAAAATCATGAAAAGATACGATCAATCATTTGGCAGTATGTACTGGAAGCTATTATAACAGCATGTTATCAATGATTTTGCCAGCAGTGACCCTGGTTTTGATCCGCTCTTCATTCACCCCACAAAGGGCAAAGATGGTCTTGGCCAAAGATGCATGGGATTCTCCATAAGAAATATCCGGGTTGCTTAAGCCACCGTTACCTGAATTAAAGGCCGCTGCCTTTCGGTTTTGAGCAGCAGCATCAAGACCGCCACTTACACCAGGTTTGACGCCAGGACCAAATACCAGGCCAACGTTGTGATCAAGATTATGATCACGACCCTTATCATTGCCATTGCCAGGTCTTTTATCTTCAAGCGTGCGACCAAAGACATTGATCAAGGCAAATACAACTTGATCTTCCATATTGACGCTTTTGAGTTCATTCCATAAAAAATTCATGTCAGCGATGCTATTGATGGTTTGCTGGCTCTCGGTGACCAGGTCCAAATCTTTATGATTGTCGTCACCAAATTTAAATCCCAAGCGAGTGCAAGGCGTCGCGCCGATCTTCATTAAGGCGACGGCTGCAATGATTTTATCTTCAGTTTGGTTGGCTGAAACCGAGCTTAGATAGTTACCTAGGTTGGCCGTATATAGTGCAGCTTGGTTGCGAGAAATAACATGATTGTCCAAGAAGGTCTTTTGCGCTTTGGAGCCGTTTTCTTTGACGTTTTGATAAACCGAATCCAAAAGCGCATCGCGGATATCTTTGATTTGTTTTTCCGTGGTGCTAAGGTTGTTATCAAACAATGCTTTTAATGCTTTGGGTCTAATAATGCCTTCAGGAATGTTTTTGAATTCCAAAACACCATCAAAACCTATAGGTTTGATCTGTGAAGTTCCTAGGGTTGCAGCAGTTTCTTGCGCAATCGCAGAAGGAATGACTTCAGTAGCACGCCCTTCTTCGTTTTTAACAGCCCCTTTGACGCTCATGACTTCAATGGATCTAGAGTGGTTATTTTCACGGGTGCTGTGATGGGTAAAATGCAAACGAGCACGGATTTCAGGGTCAAGGTCATTCCACACCGCAGCGCCTTGGCGATTGCCCTGCAGTGTTGTATTGCCCAAAATAATATCTGCAGCGGCAAACGCTACACCTGTTGGATGGCGTACGCCACTGACATAAGTGCCTGGCACATTTGCATTCAGAGGGCATGCGCCACGGTGTTCTGAAAAAATAAGATATTTGGCAGTTTCAGCTGCCATTGCACCTTTGAGTAAAAAAGCCGGTGGCAAATTGAGCAATATAGAATACAGTCCAAGTCCGCCTGAAGTGCGAAGAGCTCTGAGAATAAACTCTCGTCGGCTTTGATTCTCGATCATTTCTGGTGACAATTGTTTTTTCTGCCTTTTGTTCATAACGATACCCCCGATAATTCCGGACTTTCACATATGAAGCGAAACACTTCGCGAAGTGCGTCTCGCTGCGCATTGCCCCCGCCGATGATCGTATAGGCCTGGTCATAAATTGATTTTACTGCTGCCCGATAGGTTGTGTATCGCGGATGATCTGTATCTAAGCCTGCGAGGTGCTTGACAAGGTTATCTAAGTGTTGATTGTTTTTTGAGAGCTGAAGGTCAAATACGTTTTCTGATCCACCGATATAGGTGATAGAGAGTTCGCGGCAGAGTTTTTCTAAGCTTTTATTTGAAATCGCATTGGAGCTTGACGGTTGTGAAAGAGGAATACTACCACGCACTACTGTATCTACCGGGATGTTGTCAGAATATTGACCAGGATCTTGATCTAAACAAATGGTTTTGCCAAGGTCAATGGGCATTGGCGTTTGTCCATCTAAGGCTTGAAGCTTTGCCAAACGAACATTTGCTGCGGAACAAAATTGATCTTTGCGATTGATGCTCATGACGCCTTGGGTTTGTTGAAACGTTTTGGTCTCGGTTTGGTTGGTGATGACTGGAGACGAGAGGATCTCAATAAGTAGGGTGCGTAGCTTAAAACCACTTTCTTCAAAAACTTGCGCCACTCTTTCGAGCTCGTCATCATCTTTTGCACATGCGATTGAATTAAAATAACCACATGTTTTCTCAGCCCAAGCCAGCGCAAACTTTGGATGATTGGCAATGGCATCGCCAAACTCATCTACCGATGATACATTTTCTTGATAACCATCAAAGGCAAAAGAGCCTTGCAAATTGGTCATATCACCACTGTCTTTGTATCGATAGGCCCAGGTCATCTTATTGGTAAAAACATTACGCATAGGATCCATCAAAACATGGCAATTATAGCAGGTAGTTGCGGGGTCGGCATGAGAAGTTGGAATGCCATCGGTAACAGGTTGGTTGGTTGAATCTGAGACCTCAAAAGTACGATTAAGCGCAGTGATCATAGTCTGATTGACCAAGACCCGCATGTTGTTGTCGTCGTTGGTGGGCCAGTGCATACGAAATCCGACGGTTGAGAAAAACCCAACACGCGGAATCGCAAAGCTAGTAGAATCATTATTGCCTAGGCCGGCGTAATATCCGACGTTGGTATAGGGCGTTGGATTGGTATTGTTGGCCGCTTGGGTAAAATTGATGTAGCGCCAGTCAGAAAAATAATCGTCATCATCGAGTTCGCCGCCTACAAACATTTCTCGAGCGGCAAATTGCTCACCAGCAAGGTCAAGAGCATTGCCATTGTTATTTAAACGATGATTGTCAATCCAGGCCATCAGTACCATCAAACCAGTGGTAACTTTCCAGTAGCGCGTATTGGCAATTTGATTAAAAGGCGCATCGTTTTCGTAAAAGTCAAGGGCGGTAAGAACAAAAGATTGTTCAATGTTATCAAAGAGCATTTCGACCCTCGCTAGCGCTTCCTGCCATGTCACACCATTGCCGTCGGAAGTAAAAAAACTATTATCCCCAGGACCAAGGCTTAAACGTCCAACATGTGGACCATGCGTGGCACGATCATATTCAAAGTCTTGTTGTAAAAGGTCTAAGAGCATTTTTCGTAATTTGACTTCGAATTCTGGCGTATCAATCCAGGTCGCAACGGCAGATTGTAGTGCACTCGTATCGATTGTATCGTTGGTGATAATGGTATTGATTTCATTATTGGTCAGTCCTTTACCTGTCGTAAGTGACTTGACTTTGGCCAAGGCTGAAATCGGTGGGGCTTGTTCAAACGGAATGGGACCAAAGTCTCCGGCTGGCGTTGCTATACCGGGGTTATTGCCAACACTGCTTTTACAGGCTGAAAGTGATAGCCCGAGGAGTAAAACAAAAAAGATGCGCGGTCTCTTCAACATGTCTCATCATAGCATTTTCATATCGCTTGGCTCGCAAATTTTTATCTGAGGGAACTTAGAAGGTCAAAATGAGCAATGATACGGCATATTAGGGTAAAAACGGATTAAAATAGCTATAAAAGGCTTGTTTTATGGCCTTTTAGGTCAGAAAATCGAAGATTTTACAGGTGGCTTGTTTGGGCATGGGAAAGCTTTTTCCCATGCGTGACTTTATGTTGGATATCTATTTTTATACTGGGCTTGACAAACTTTTACTGCATCTCAGGCCGAAGGACATGGTATTTCAAGGATTGGCCAACATGGGTGTAAGATAGAGCGTTTGGATTTTGACATAGGGTTCGATGTTTTTGCTTTGGTCTGGCAGATGCATCTTTTTGCCTTTGGCTGCATAAACCTCTGTTTCAGGCGAAAAAAAGTCCTCATATTGCATAAAATTGTGATCATTGATTTCAATGCCCGTATCAATCAAGCCTAGCACCTTCAGGTGATCAAAATGTGCGGCGTAGTTGTCAACTTCTTGAATAGGGTTACGGGAGAGGTCAAGAACGCGTAGTTGAGAAAGTGAAAAAATAGGCGCAGGGGCTGTATAAAAAAGGTTGGACTGTAGGCTCAGATGCGCCAGTTTTGTAAGCGGCGAAAGATCGGGAAGTTCGATCAGGCGCCACCCATCGAGATGCAATACGCTCAGTTGTTGTAAGACCGAAATACTGGCAGGGAGGGTAAAAGTCACGTTGTTTTTGGTTTTTTTGCCTGCAGGTTGAGTGATGCGAAGTCCGGTGACGGTCAGGCGTTTTGTTTTGGGTGTGCAGGCAAATGTAATAAAATGGTCGTGTTTGGCATCGTAAGCTTGATCCTTCCAAAGATAAGAAACCCGCGGTTTGATATAAAACGTAGAAAAGCCAACTGTAACCTGGAGCGGGTCAGCCAAACGGGCTTTTTCTGCATCTCGTAGCATTGTAACCTGCGAAAATGTTTCACTTATTTCGTCTGATAAAGAAGGAAGAAAGTCTAGCTCTACAGATTGTTGGCAGAGATTTGCCAACAAAGGGTTGTCTAAAAATGCATCGATATGGCATAGGTCAACAAGAAAGGATTGTTCGCTGTCAACCCACATCGAACACGGAGCTACTTGTTGTGCCAAGCTGCTATGTGCAAAAAATAAGAGCGCGAAACTGAACACAAGCAGGTTTTTATTACATTTTTTTTTGCTCATTTATAATGCTCTAACAAGTCCAAGTGGCAAATACAAGCGTCTTTTTGGTGATTGTATTTTTGTAACAATGGCAAGCTGACTCAGTCATGATGCTGCGCCGTTTTAAGCAAAATAGAATCAGGCTGGCGCTGGCCACATGGACCCAATAGTTGATAAGCAGGTGTACATTGGTTGTCATTGATTTGTGCAATGACTTTACTTGCATATTGAACAAGAGGGTCCTGACCTGCAGCATCGGCTGCCTTTGCCCAGGCGCGAAAAGCCCAATTGCTGCCAAACATCGCTTTGCGCGAAAACGCTTGAGAGATCAATGTGCTATATTGCTTTTGCGTATCTGGATTATACGTATAAGGGTAGGGGTTTTGATCCAGCATGGTGGCCATGATTTTCGGGGAGATATTTTTTTGTTTGCCTAAGGTATGGCGCTGCGCGGATTCGGTTTTGGTTTTTTGTTTTGCAAGGTAGATGTATTTTTTTTCCAATGCCGAGGGAAGGGCAAGTGGAGATGGCCCGATATGGATATGTGGGTCGACGCCAATACCATGATAGATATTGCCACTGGGCATGCGAAAAAAACCTTCGGTAATCAATGTCAAAACTTGGTTATATGGATCTGGCATATAAGATTTTCGTGAAGCTGAAAATTTGCCGAAACTGGTCCTACCGATGAGCACAGCGCGGTTGATTTCCTTGAAATATGCTGCGACAATTTCGGCGGTTGATTTGGTTCGGGGTCCCATGAGAATGACCAAGGGGACAGCCGACACACTGCCTTGCGCGCGTGCGAAGGCTCGAACAGGTTTTTTATCACGTCCCAATTTTTCATTGCCCTGGCCATCAACGACGGTTGTAATAAAACCTTGATCGACAAATAAATCGATAAATTGGATCGCTTCAGACAAATAACCACCGTTGTTTTTTCTTAGATCGATGATCAAACCAGCCATTTGATTTTTGTGCTGTATCAGGGTTTTTTCCAGCGCTTGTACAATGGTATTGTTGAACATCGAAAATTGCATGAGGTAAATGTTGGGTGTTCCAGGCACCAAGTGCCATGCAAAAGGCAGGCTGGATGCATTGTCAGTATTGGGTGCACCGGTGCTATGCGCATCTGTATTACGTGTGTTTACAGGTGTAAAGTCTTGTGCAATCAAACCATTGAAGTCAATCGAAGTATGTGGATCAAGGACTTCACAAAACCCCAAAAGAAAACTTTGTAAAAGCGCACTTTCCATTTCATCTTCCTGCAATGTATCAACCCATGCTGAAATTTTTGTACTGATGGCGGCAGAAGGACTTAGCGATGTGAGTGTGGGGATATAGTTAGCGTATCTTTCTAATATGGCGCCACAACTATCTATCGGACTGCCTTTCCATAAACCACCCCATTGGTTGGTGCTGAGTATTCTTTGATCCTGCATGATGTGCTGGAGCAAAGTGACATAGTCATGAAAGATGCTAGGTGAAAAGTCTTGGGCAAAAGGTAAATGTTTAAAGCTTTCTTTGAACCCTTGCTCAAGTTTTTTGATCATAACATTTTCTTGGCTCAATCGCACATGTGGAATTTGATATGTCATGGAGACAAAAGATGCGACGAAACCGCAGTCAACACGGATGTCTTTATGTTGATCAGCAAAAGCTAGGTTGAATAAACTACAAGTGGCTACCAGTAGTACAGTGATCGTGCGTTTCAATACTTCCCCCTAAGTACAGATTTAAAGAAACCAAATCAAACCATAGAAGTAGGTTGTATTTGAGTCCTATTTATTGGCTAGCACAATTTAATGGCGAACGCAAACGAGGGAATATGTTTTTAAGACCTTTGTAAAGGCAGTTAAAACAGCTTTTTAAGCTTTTTGCCGATGTCTTTGGTTTTTTCTTCGGCTTTTTTCTTGGTTTCATCGGTGCTCGGCGCTGCTTTTTTCTTGATGTCTGCTTGGATGTCTTTACTGGCTTGTTTTTTCTTGTTTGTTAGATCCGATTTGATTTTATCTTTGGCATTGCTTTGGGCTTGCTTTTGGATTTTATCTTCGTTGAGTGACAAGGTCGGGCTGTTGTATTTGCCCCCAATATCAAATGGCAAAACAAAACTGCCGGTATCATTTTTGACAAACAGATTAAACACTTGGCTTGGTATTTTGTTCTGAATATTCTGCTTGAATTTTTCAGGCAGGGTAGCATTGAGATTATAGTTCTGTGAACCATCAAGGGATTGGTAGCCATCCAAAGCAAACACAAAATCTTGCGCGTTAATTTTCAGATCATTGACCTGTAGTTTGCCATCGGCGACGTTGAATTTTTGTGACCATTGCTTCACGTTGATTTCCTTAAACTCGGCTGCCGAGAGGTAGTTCGAAAGTTTGTTTTGTACAGGGTGATTGGCCAGGTTTGCATCTTTGAAGGAAAAAGTTCCATTGGACGAAAGGGTTTGCATATTCAGGTTTAAAAATGGATCTAGTTCGCCTTTGGCTTTGGTATCGAGAAAAACATTGGCGGATAAAGATTGTTTTAGATGCACCAAAGATTCAACGGATGTAGCAAAGGCAAGGGACTTCTGCAGTGATATATGGTCCATTGCAACCGTCATATCAAATGGAAAGCGATCCTTTGGTGTAAAATCGATATCGCCCGTGGCTTTAAAACTGCCGTCAAAAGATTTGGTAGACAGGGGATTGACACGCAGTTTGCCTTTTTTGAGTTCGAACGTTGTGATCACATCCTCGAAATCTGTTCCACTATAGCGTGCTTTTGCGATTTTATAGGTGCCTTTGCCATCCAAGCGGTAAAAAATATCTGGTAAAACCAAAGGCTCTTTTTCTGCAGCGCTTGCGCCTTCTGACTTTGGTAATACATCAAGGTAGTCAATATACTTGGATGCGCCTGCTACATCAAAATGAATAGAGCGCTTTTCGTCTAAGAACACTTGTACCGGGGAGAAGGTCGCTTTGCTAATCGCAAAATCCGATTGTTCGATTTGTGCGGTGATGTTCTCAAATGTTGTTTGGTTTTTGTCCGTTGTAAAAACACCAGAGAAGTTTTGAATGTTGTATTTGAGATTAGGTTCATACAATGAAACATCTTGCAGCGTAAGGCTTGCGTTGACAGTGCTCTGATCGATATCTATTTTGCCATTGATATCCAAGTCGAGTTTGGCTTGTCCTTTAAGTTTGGAAACCGTTTTTTTATCAAGCCAGGGCTGAACTTCTTTCAGGTCAGCATTGGCTTTGACTGTAAGTCCTACCAATGCTTCTTGCAAGTAGTTACTGATATGGCCGGTGACATCCAGGTTCGAATTTTTCGAAGCCAGATGCAATTTATGGAGCTTGATACTTAATGGGGTGATGGTGGTTTCGAGGCTAACCGGTGCAAAAGATACGTCATGTGCTTTGTTGGCAATCTGCCCCTGTTCCAGGGTAAGTAAAAGATTGGTTTGAGATTTTTCGAACGAACCCAAAAAATCATCTTCAACAAACAAGCCATTGATACGTCCTTGCACCGCAAAACGTCCTTTGGTTTGCCAGTCTTGATTTTGTAGCGCGGGTACCAATTGGAAAATAGAGGAGAGTTCTGTTGGCTCTGTTTTCAGCGCAATATCAGCAACTACATTGCCGTCTTCTTTACCTTGGATAAAACCATTGAGAAAAATGGGCAGATCTTGCACGGTAAAAGTGGAATTGTTGATCACCAGTTTTTGTTGCTCGTCTTGAAAAATCAGGTTGTTTTGCATGACAACCGATATCGCCGGCATGTGGAGATGTTTCGACCAGACTTCGGTGATAGAAGTTTTGCCGTTGATTTCTAAATCTTTGTTTGGTGTGAGCTTGATCGTGAGACTTTGGTCAAGGTCTTTGATTTTGATCTCTTCTTGATCATTTTTGTCATAAATCCATAGCTCACCATCTTCAATGTGGAAATTGGTGATAAAAAATCCAATATCCTCACTGTCACTGTGCGTCTTTGTTTCAAGTTCGACGTTGTTTTGGTGATCTTTTTCTGTATCGCCGGAAACTTGATCGCTGTACTTGGTATAGATTTTAAGAATAGGCTTTTGTACGATGATGTCTGAGATATTGATTTCTTTATCCAGAAATGCAGTCAACCCAGATCGAATTTCAAAATCTTCAACCGAAACAAAAACAAGATGCTCCTGACCTCCAACAGCAAAACCTTGCAAATGAAACGCAAAATGTGGAAAAAAAGACAGGCCGATATCTTTGATTTGGATGGGGAGATCGGTTTGCTCTTGGATTTTTTGCAAGACCAGGTTTTTGATTTTTTCTTTTGGGAAAAAAACAACCAGTCCGACAAGTAAAAGTATAAAAACAAGCAACAATCCAGCAAAAATTTGAGCAAAGCGTTTCATCGTGCCTGCATAGTATGTGTGGCGGAAAAAAAGATCAAGGTTTCTTAAAAGGACTGTTTAGCCAACGAGTTTGCTAAGATGTCGATCAGAATAGGCTCAATCTTGCATGGGCATGATCAAAGCAAAGGGTAAAGTGAGAGAAGTTTACCTTTTAAGGAATAGGTGTCACAACTCCACCTAAACCTTGGTTGCCGGCATTGCCTTGCGTAAATTGACTGAACTGATTGCCAACAGCATGTGGGTTGCTATAGGTTGGTTGCCAAGCATTCGGGTTTTGGTTGATGCAGTCGACACATTGTGAGTAGTAGGGATTTGTCGGTTGTTGCCCAGCATTGGCTAGGGCGTAGAGTTGTTCTAGTGTCATGTTTTCTGCTTTGGCTTGGAACTGGGCTGAGAGAGGATCTGTGACCCGGCGTTTGAGCTCTTTCATGGCCAAGTATTTGACTTTTTCACCAAAGGTTCCTTCTGAGGTAAACACGTCAATCAAGTTCACACCAATACCTACCAAGTTGCTCATGCGCTGCTGTTCGGCGCCAAATTGTTGGTATGAGTTGCTTGCACCAAAATTACGGGTCGCTAGATAGGGGTCGGTGTTGCTATATCCCCAGGTTCCTGCGGCGCCAGTGTAGGTGCCATAAACATTGGCTTGCTGCTGATTGATTTGACTTGGTGTCGGAATCTTTGCCCAAATAGAAGATGGCAAGGCCAGAACCAATACGATCAATAGCGTTTTCATGCCACCATTGTAACAGATGTTGATGCTATGTATCCATGTGTTTTTGTTCATTTTGATTTCGCTCCTATGGCAAAGCTTTGATAATAAGTGTCCCCCTGCTCGGCTACAGCATTGGTGAGTAATGTAGCACCTTGTGGAGTTTCCCCAACTTTGATGGTTTTGACAAGGGCGCTGTCGTCTGGGTTCTTTGAAGTGCCTAAGGTAATATCGATGACAATACGATATTCTTCTGTGCTTGGATCTTGCCCTGTCGGCGTGATGCTAAACAAATTCGATTGCATGCTGTTATAATCTTGGTCATCGCTGCGTATCAAGTTTTCGAACATAAACATTTCAAACCCAACCTTTTTGCCATAGTATTCGCAAGGGCCTTGATTGTCTTGGGTTGTATCTTTTTGACAAAGGGTGATGCTTTTTTTAAGCGTATTGGGTTCGATCGATTTATCCCCAAAATCAAGCACAATATAGTCATTGCTGGCTGCAATTTCATCTTGTGTAATATTGATTTCGGCATCTTCATTGTATAAAAAACCAGGAATTTCTTCTGTCGTAAATGATGCAGTCATACCTGCGATGACTTCTTTGTTTTTATTTTTAAAGGGTTTGCTACTGATACAGTATCGGGTACCGGGTTGTAGAGGCGTGTCACTATCGGTCGTCGATTTGGGCACAAGGTAGGCAAGTAGTCCAGTGCCTTCGGATGGGTTGCCGGCACTTGATTGCTGCGTTTGACTTTCAGGGGTATATTCAAGAATTTGCGTGTAGAACTCTACCTTTGTACTGGTAAATGGGCTACTCTGCTTGGTTTCTTTTTTGTCATCTTGATTGTTTTTGTTGTCGGTGCTTTCTTGTTTCTGTGCCAGGGGATCTGCTTCTTGACAAGTGGTCATGGCAAAGAAATCCGATTTGATGTCATCGGCCTGTACGTTGGCACTGGGTTTGATATAGATGGCGACAATGGTGTTAACAGGTACCTCGGTAGAGCCCTCGCTTGGATAGATTTTAACTTTCTCCTCGGGCAAACATCCGCATACAGAGAGCATGCTCAAACATAGCAAATATGTCAAAAACCCTTTTTTCATCGCGATACTAGAATATAAAGCAATTCTTATGCCGTTTATAGTGTAATAAATTTATTTGATATCAATAACTTACAATTAAAACCAGGCCTGTTTTTGGGGCATGTCTTACCAGGTTGGGGCAAGCGCGCCTGCATAGGGTAATATATGGCAAACAATAAAATTATTCAACAATCTCAAGGATAAAGCGCCGATTGGATTTGCCACCAGAGGCATCCAGCAGTGTTCGGATGGCATTGGCATTGGCACCTCGTTTGCCAATGATCTTACCGATATCATTTTTGGCAACTTTGAGCTTTAAAACACAGGTGTGCTCACCGACGGACTCTTCGACCTCAACGGCTTGTGGCTCATCAACCAAGGCTCTGGCAATTTCTGTTATGACTTCTTTCACTAGTAGTAGATCCTCTGACTCGATACTAACACCAAGATTCAACAAATTGCAATCAAGACCTCGACTTTTTTTGCTACGGTAAACCAGCCAAAATATGGCAAATTGGATGCAAGATTATTCTGCGTATGTAACTTGAATTTTTTAAGATATGCCAGTACAACGCTCACCTATGGCAGAGGTTCAACAATCATCGTGGTCGAGCAAAGTAAGATCGTTTTTTGGCGCCAAGCCGCGGCAGGATCCGTTTGCACCTGAGGAACTTGAGGCACTGCTGTATCAATCTGATCTATCGATTGCTCTGATCCAAACCTTGCTCAAACAAACTCGCCCGCTGCTTAAAAAAGGGCAGGAGGCTGTATTGCAGTCCTTATTTGATCAAACCAAGTCGCTGCTTGAGCCCTTGTATCAACAGCCTTTTACCACGCAAGTTCCATCGGCCGTTT
>JAGRMV010000219.1 GCA_020441045.1 Deltaproteobacteria bacterium
GCCAACAAACGCAAACATGAAGTGATTGTGGTTGGTACTGGTTTGGCTGGCGCTTCTGCAGCAGCTTCAATGGCAGAGCTTGGCTATAACGTGCAATCATTTTGTTTCCAGGACAGTCCGCGCCGAGCCCACTCGATCGCAGCGCAAGGCGGGATCAATGCCGCCAAAAATTATCAAAACGATGGCGACAGTGTTCACCGATTGTTTTATGACACGGTCAAAGGTGGTGACTACCGCTCACGCGAGGCCAATGTGCATCGCTTGGCCGAGGTCAGTCGCAATATTATTGACCAATGTGTGGCCCAAGGCGTGCCCTTTGCACGCGATTACGCTGGGCTTTTGGACAACCGCTCCTTCGGGGGTGCGCAAGTTTCGCGGACTTTTTATGCCAAAGGTCAAACCGGACAACAGCTTTTGATTGGTGCCTATCAAGCCTTAAGTCGACAAATCAAAGCTGGCAAAGTCACCATGCATCCCCGTACCGAGATGCTTGATTTGATCATCGTTGATGGCAAAGCGCGAGGCATCACAGTCCGTGATTTGGTCAGTGGTGAAGTTTCCACCCATATGGCCGACGCCGTTGTTTTGGCCACAGGCGGCTATGGCAACGTCTATTTTTTATCGACCAATGCCATGGGCTGTAATGTCACAGCTACCTTCCGCGCCTATAAAAAAGGCGCAGGGTTTGCCAACCCATGTTTTACGCAAATTCACCCAACTTGTATCCCGGTTTCAGGTGATCATCAATCCAAGCTCACCCTGATGAGTGAATCACTACGCAATGACGGGCGGATCTGGGTTCCCAAACAAAAAGGTGATACCCGCCATCCCAATGATATCCCTGAAGATGAAAGAGATTATTACCTAGAGCGTCGCTATCCAGCTTTTGGCAATCTGGTGCCTAGAGATGTTGCTTCACGCGCCGCCAAAGAACGCTGTGATGCTGGTTATGGTGTTGGTCCTTCTGGACTTGGGGTTTATCTAGATTTTGCTGATGCGATCAAACGTTTGGGCAAAGATGCGGTTGAAGCCCGTTATGGCAACCTGTTTCACATGTATCAAAAAATCACCGATGAAAACCCCTACGAAAGACCGATGCGGATTTATCCTGCCATTCACTACACCATGGGCGGGCTTTGGGTCGATTACAATTTGATGAGCAATATCGAAGGTCTGTTTGTCATTGGCGAAGCTAATTTTTCTGATCATGGCGCCAACCGTCTTGGCGCCAGCGCGCTGATGCAAGGCTTGGCCGATGGTTATTTTGTATTGCCCTATACCATTGGCAATTATTTCGCCCAAAGCAAAATGGATGCGGTCGATAGCAATCACCCGCAAGCGCAACAATCTTTGCAAGAGGTCAAAGCCAAAATTCAAAACTTGATGTCGATCAACGGCAGTCAAACCGTTGATTCTTTCCACAAGCGCCTGGGCAAAATCATGTGGGATGAGTGCGGGATGAGCCGAAACAAAGCCGGCCTCGAGCAAGCCATCAAAGATGTGCAAGCCCTGCGTCAGGAATTTTATAAAGATGTCAAAGTCACCGGTTCCACCGAAGATCTAAACCAAAGTTTGGAAAAAGCTGGTCGGGTCGCAGACTACTTGGAGTTTGCGGAAGTCATGCTGCGTGACGCACTCACCCGAGAAGAATCTTGTGGCGGACACTTCCGTGAAGAACATCAAACCGAAGAAGGCGAAGCCAAACGTGACGATGCAAACTTTTCGCATGCTGCGGTCTGGCAGTACCAGGGCGTGGACCAAGCACCGATTCGCCATCAAGAAGAACTTAACTTTGAATATTGCAAGCCAACCCAAAGGAGCTACAAATGAACCTGACCTTACAAATCTGGCGCCAAAAGGGTCCACGTGAAAAGGGCCATTTACAAACCATCCAGGCCACGGATATTTCACCTGATAGTTCTTTTTTGGAGATGCTCGATCAGGTCAACGAAACCTTGGAGCGTAAAGGCGAAACCCCGATTGTATTTGATCATGATTGTCGTGAAGGTATTTGTGGAGCTTGTTCACTGGTCATCAACGGCATTGCGCACGGTCCTGAACGCGCAACCACAACTTGCCAATTGCACATGCGTAGCTTTGAAGATGGTGACACCATTGTCATTGAGCCCTACCAAGCCAAAGCTTTTCCGATCATCAAAGATTTGATGGTCGATCGTAGTGCTTTTGATCGTATTATTCAAGCCGGTGGTTATGTCAGTGTTTCAACAGGCGGCGTGCCGGATGCCAACTGTATTGCAATCAACAAAGATGATGCTGATGAAGCTTTTAAATCAGCTGCCTGTATAGGCTGTGGCGCCTGCGTAGCCCAGTGTAAAAACGCTTCGGCCAATTTGTTTGTCAGTGCCAAACTATCGCATTTGAATTTGTTGCCACAAGGCAAAGTTGAGGCCAACACCCGTGTCAAAGCCATGACCCGGCAAATGGACGCCGAAGGTTTTGGTGCTTGTACCAACACGGGCGACTGTGAAGCGGTCTGTCCAGCTGAAGTAAAAATGAGCAATATCGGTCGTATGAACCGTAGCTTTTTAAAATCGCTCTTACATGATTAGATCTAAATAACTACGATTGATCTCTCGATAGAACGTTTAGTCTTGCCAGATGCGACTTTGCAAAAATATATTTTTTGCACCTTCGATATTCACACCAGGACGACTTGAATCATAAAACATATGAAACCGTCGACAGTTTCTTTGCGAATCAAAGTCTAACTCAAGTACGTAATAATTTGGAAAGCCTGGATAATAGCGCTTTAAGTTGCGCTTTTTTTGATATGAAACACAAACATTTTGATCATCGATGTGCATGATTTCAAGATTACTGATTTGCGCAGGCGTGTTTGTAACCTCATTTGACATAGGCTTAGCCCATTGTGCTGGGTTTAGCACGCGATAGTCTGGAGTTGCAGGATTAAAAGGCACCAAAGAGGAATAACTTGCATACTGGGTGATTTTTCTTGAGTGAACTTGAATCCATATTTCTGCGCCAACTTTACATGGCGTCATCCCTTCAGGCCAAGTATCGGTTGGATCATCTTCAAGCAGGCGCAATTGCACCGCAAAATTGGGA
>JAGRMV010000220.1 GCA_020441045.1 Deltaproteobacteria bacterium
TTGGTGCTCATAGTGAAAGTGAGAACGGTAGTGCAAGCGGGGCAGTGTATGCTTATCAAAAGCAAAACAGTTCTTGGGATCATAAAGAGCAAAAAATCATTGCCACTGATGGAGAAGTTTCAGATGGGTTTGGCTTTGCTGTTTCGATTGATGGTGACAGTGTTATTGTGGGTACGCCTGGAGATGATGATAAAGGCGACAGCAGTGGATCGATCTATACTTATTAATAAAACATTGATTGTGTAGACATATAAGCTATACGTATGAATGTATGAGAGGGAGTTGTACAGCAACTCCCTCTTTTTTTTATTTCGTGGTCCCTGCATTATTGATATGCGTACAAGCACATAATTTAGGAGAGCAATATGCAAGAGAAAAAAATTACAGTCGGCGTATTAGGCACAGGTTTAGCGGGGCAAATTCATACACGTGCATTACAACAGATACCTGGTGTCAGAGTAAAAGGTGCGAGTGCTTCTAGTATGCAATCGGCAAGCCTCTTTCAAAGTCAGTTCAATCTTGAAGTCGCCTATGCAAATTGGGAACAGTTGCTCGCGGATGATGAAATTACTGTTGTGCATAACTGTTTGCCCAATACCTTGCATCTACCGGTCTCAAAAGCGGCAATCGAGTGTGGCAAACATGTATTGTCAGATAAACCGTTAGGTATCTCTTCTCAAGAAACGCAAATCTTGCTCGATATGGTTTGTGCAAGCAACGCCATTGATGGTTTGAGTATGAATTACCGTGGCTTGCCTATGATCCAAAAAGCCAAGACGTTGATTGATGGCGGCGCTCTTGGAGATTTGCTGTATGTGCGGGGAAGATATTTACAGTCTTACAATTTAGCGCCACTCAAGCAAGCCTGGAAGAGTGATGGTAGCATGATAGGTTCTTCGTATGTCACAGCTGATTTAGGCTATCATTGGCTTGATTTGTTGCTTTATTTAACGGGAGAAGAGGTGGCGCAGTTGCAAGCCTCATTTGCTTCCTTGGGACACTGCCCGCCTAACGTTGAAAATTTTTCAACCGTGTCATTGCAGACTCAAACAGGTGCTACTGTACAGGCAATGTTTTCAAAAATTTCTGCAGGCTATCAAAATGGTCTGATGATTGAAATGGCTGGCAGCAAAGGTTTGCTTCGATGGGACCAAACCAAGCAAGAAGAACTGGTCTATCAATCAGCGCAAGGCGATATTCACACTTATTTACGCGGCGTTGGCGATAATGAAGCGCCTGACGTTCAGGCCCTTCCACCCCAGCATCATGGCGGATGGGTAGACGGTTTTGTCAATGTCTTTGACAAGTATTATGCTGCTGTGCGTGAAGGTAAACCAGGAAAAGGATATCCTACGTTTGCAGATGGTCATCGGATCAACCAAATTGTTGATGCGATGATTGAAAGTGCAAAGTCACATAAAAACATTGTGCTCGGTTAGAACGTTCAAAATATATGTCATTATAAGTATTGAAAAGGCCTAGAAGTATCAGTGGGTGTGCTTTAATTGGCTGGAGTAACAGTTTCATTAAAAAGTACAGGTTGCCCGGCAGGTTCTTTACTTAGTTCTCCCTCATACATGACCACATGTCCACGAATCATGGTCATGACGGGCCATCCTTTGGTTTGCATGCCGTCAAAAGGGGTCCATTCAGATTTGGTGGCTTGCACAGCACTGCTAATAATATCGGTTTTATTCATATCAACGACCGTGAAATCTGCGTTATTGCCAGTGGCAATGGGGCCACGGTTGTTGATGCCATGAATACGGATAGGGTTGGTATGCATCAGTTCGACCAATCTCTCTAGGCTCAGCTTGCCCTGATTGACGTGGTTGAGCATGATGGGCAAAAGGGTTTGTACACCAGGGGTGCCACTGGGAGATAGTGGGTATGGCTTGCCTTTTTCCTCTAGGGTATGAGGCGCATGATCGGAAGCGACCATATCAACAGTACCATCGGCAATGGCTTGCCAAAGCGCATCTTGATGGTGTTTTTCTCGAATAGGTGGATTTTGTTGGGCTAAGCTACCAAGGGTCTCATAACACTCAGGAGCGTGTAAGGTGAGGTGGTTGGCCAGGACCTCGACAGTAGCAATGTCCTTGTGTTGCCGTAAAAAAGCCATTTCCTCTAAGGTGGTGATGTGCAAAATATGAATGCGCCGATTGTACTTTTGGGCGATCGCAACGACCCGTTTGGTCGCATTTAAACAGCTTTCAGGTGAGCGCCATATGTTGTGCATGGCCACATCATGCGAATCACCAAGAATGGTTTTTTTGTTTTCTTGCATGATGAATTCATCTTCAGCATGAATGGCCACAATACGCTTGCCGTTGGATAATACAGCCTCAATTTCTTCGTCACTGGCTGCTAGCAAATCTCCGGTACTGGCCCCCATAAATACTTTGATACCACAAATCCCTGGCGTGTTTTCGTAGGCGGCTAGATGCTGCGCATTTTCTTTGCATCCACCAAGATAAAAAGCATAGTCTACCCAAGGCTCTTTGGCAGCTCTGGTCATTTTGTCTGCGATGGCATCCGGAGTGAGGGTAAGAGGATTGGTATTGGGCATTTCAAAAACAGCGGTAATTCCACCTAGGGCGGCGCTTTTCATGCCAGTTGCCAGCGTTTCCTTGTGTGTAGCTCCGGGTTCGCGAAAATGGACTTGGGTATCAATAAGGCCAGGCAGAATCGTTAACCCTGCGCAAAGTATGGTGCGTTTTGCCTGGGAAGTGTCAAAATCACCTAAGCCAGCTATCTTACCATCTTTGATGGCAATATTGGTTGTTTGGATTCCGGCGGGGGTGAAAACGTGTCCTCCAGAGAGAATAAGATCAAAAGTCTCGCTCATGCTGCTCCTTATAATATATGGAGATGCATTTGTCCGCACATAATTAAAAAACTTGCAGTTCACATGTGAATGCTTGAAAAAGTACGTATTTTGTTGGCTGAATTTGTCGTAAATATGTAGAAAGTATTTGACATGAAAAGCAAAATAACTTAAAACCACCCGACTCGTGGAAGTGTATGTGGTGTTTTTATTGAAATGCCCTGTCCTTTCAGAGGGTTAGCGTGTTGAG
>JAGRMV010000221.1 GCA_020441045.1 Deltaproteobacteria bacterium
CTTGTTTCAATTTGATTTGAGATTGTTGTGTGTAGATCTAGTTCTTCTTTGATGTGCTATGAAAATAAGGCGATATCTATGTCGCATCAAGGGGGAGTAAATAAAAATATAATAAGTTATTTCAGTATGTTACGGGCTAGATATTTGGCATTATCTTTGCTTATATGTGGCCGTGTTTCGCGGTAATGGCAGATTTTTTCTGGTTTGGGTTGTATTGGTTTTGGGACTTGTTTCCCATGGGGCGACCCAAGAAAAGCCTCCATTTGAAACATTACCCTGGTTTTCTGTTAGTAATGCAGATTTGGTAGATACACTTCGTGATATCACTGTCCCTACAGTAGATGAAATGCAGGCTGTAGTTGATCCAATATTTCATGATAAATCAGGGCTGCGAGTTACCTGGCGTGACCAACTTTATGCACAACAATTTGGCGTCTGTTCCACACTTTTATCTGACCAAACCGCTGAAGTCATTCGTATGTTCTGGGATTTTGTTCCAGTGGGTTATTGTAATCCAGCGACACCATTTCAAATCAAAAAACCTGAAAATCAACATATTGTACGTGATGCTCAAGCTTGTTTTGAGAAGCAAGACAAAAAAGAGCGCATGCTATGCGCACTAGAAATAATTTTAGATCATCGTAGGGAAGATTTATATAAAGTCATCTATGCCTGGGTAGTTTATGGTGTGAATTTATCGCATGTCAATCCAGCTTATCTTGTTGCCGAAGTACCTAAAGAAGGTGAAGAAATCGAAGCTGATGATCAACCCTATTATGAAGTTTTGCCTTGGAAAAATTTATCTTTAAATACTTTGTTACGAACCCTTTCGCTGCTTCCGTCCTCGAGTATTCCATTTAAGCCATCATTGCCTATCCGTATGACAAATGCAGGTGGAGATAGTTTTTCCCACGGAAGCAAATCCAACGGCGAGTTTTATGATCTATATTCAGGTGATGCATCATCTACAAATTTTGAATTGATTCTTAAAGGAAAATCTACCCATATGCAACGTTATGATCTTTTTACTTTGATGGCGCAAAACAGAGCGCAGCGTTTTTCTAGGTTTGCCAAGCAAGTGAAAAAGAAGATTCACAATACAAGCACTTTTCGCGTAGATGAACTAGATGATGAGCTCTATGAAATCAGTTTAAATTTACGATACACGAACGATGCCTGGCGGAAGTCTCAAAAAGATCACAAGAAATTACCACTTGCTAATGATGCTTCTATATTACCAGAGGAAGAAGTGGCCCATGAAATCGTTAAAATGATTTTTTCTGATAAATTGGATGAAATTCAACCTTATTTGGTTATTTTTTTAAGTAACGCCCACCATAACGAGCAAGTAGACGAGCAAGTAGTATGCGATAGGGATAATGAGCCGGGGTTTAAGTTCGATTATGAGCTTTCTGGTACGTGTGATTACAGGCAAGAATATCGTCGTCTCCAACGAAAGTTAGATGTCATTGATCGCATTGTTAAAGAAGCCATGATGTATATGTACTATAAGCAATTTTTTGAGCATCAAATTCAATCCACCCGTAGGGGAAGAAAACAAGAGCGAATGGTTCGGCGCGGCGATCATAAGAGCACAAGTTTTGTCAGTGGATATTTTCAGCATAAAAGACGGTTTTACCAACGTATTGAAAACCGAAAAGCCAGAGAAATCGAAAAAGAAATGAACGATATTCGAAATCAGATTCCGATTGAATCAAAAAGGCGTCTTGCTGCATATTTACAAGAACGCAAAGAACTTGATGCTAAAATTAACAACCTTGAACGTAAACGAGATGGACTTGCCAGAGAGATGGGGCTCACAGACCTGAATCAAAAAATCAATCAACTTGAGAGAACGATATGGCAAAAACAAAATAAAATCCTCTTAACCCAGGATCAGATTGAGCAAACCGAAGATATGCTTGCCGATGCATACAAATATACCAAAAAGCTTTCGGCACAGTCGGAAGAAAAATGGTTTCAAAATAAAGAAGCCCAACTTCTTCGGTTAAACAGTTTACTGGCAAAATATGGAACTGAGCGGTTGGTCCTTCTAGATCAGTTAGAGGACTTACGTGACGATAGGGACTACTTGGTATTTGATACCAAGTATGAGTATTTGTATGGTAGCTATGAAAAAGAAATTGAAGCTTTGATTACGGAAAAAAAACTTTTGGCGATCGAGCATTTTCTTCTGAGCTCAGAGTTGCAAAAGCATGAGATCCATCAGAAAATATTTGGCTACTATGTTATTCCCCGTGTTCCACAAGATAAACGATCGACCTATCCTCCACACTCCATCATCTTGAATGGTGAATATGCTATGAGCCAAACCTTGTTTCAGGTGCATACGATTTTACATGAACTTGGACATGCAATTTCTGAATCGACTCATACCAGAGATGATTCGGGGTGGAGAAGAATTTATCAAATTTCGCAGTTGTCAGAACAGCCTGATCAGTTTCCTTCACAATACGCCGAATATTCAATGGATGAGGATTATGCCGAAAGTTTTGCACTGTTTGTGATCAATGCTAAGCAATTGAATGTATATTCTGCAAAGAGAAATCAGTTTTTTTCTGATCTTTTCTTTACAAGTTCCCTAGAAGCCGATCAAGGCTCAAGAAAAATTGAACGCAAGATAGAAAAAATAGATAAGCAGCTGGCTAAAGATCAAGAGCAGAAAGCTGAGAAATATATCAGCGATACATATTATACCAATAAAAGTTATAAGGATAAAAACTTTAAACATGCTTGGGCACAAGTTTATCAAAGTAAATCGCTTAAAAAAGTTATACAAGAAAGCGTATGCTATATTCAGAGTTATGCATTTTTAAAAGCATATGAAAGTCCAAGCCGAGCAGATACTGCATCCGAATCTGTACATCTTAAAGCATGTATTCAAGAGGTATTGCATAAAGCAATGCATTTTAAAATATACCAGCAGACGCACCCATCGTCTGAGTTTGATTTTAGCCGCCATATTTATACGCATTGGCCGGCTTTATATTTGGACGTAATTCCAGAACATTATATAGACGAGTATATAAAGGATTATATAAAATATTTGATCGA
>JAGRMV010000222.1 GCA_020441045.1 Deltaproteobacteria bacterium
ACTTAAGAAAAGACCTTCCTTCTTTTGGCGATGCAACCTACGGCTGCAAAAAGGTACAAGCCAATCCCAATGGCGCTGGCTGTTTTCTCGATAACGAATGGACCACCTGGACATACACACCGCCAACCAGTTCTTCTAGTTCAACCACGACTGGTTTTGTTCCAAGTACGACAACAGGAAGTGGAAACTAAAAAAACATGAAGGGGTACGATGAGAAAATATAGACAGCCGCAACATGGCTACGCCATTGTTTTGGTACTTATTCTAATGATTATTGCTACTGGCATTCTGTTGTTTGCCAATAAAGAGAATCTTTTTTTTACCAAGATTGTTGGTTTTTTTAATCGCTCCAAACAAACACAATCTGTCGCTGAATCAGGCCTAAAGCTTGCGGAACTTGATCTACGCACCCTTTCGCAAAATGTTTTACTCGATGATTATTCTAGTGTGGATGTATTTACTGATCTAGTGGGAGAAAGCATCCAGCTTCCGATCGATCAAGGTCTGCACGTATACAATGTGACTCCAGGTAGTCGCATTATCACCCCTAGAATTACCAAAAGCGATGGTCCCATTGATTTGGAAGTGACCTACTTTGCGGACGATCCTTGCGAAGGAACCTGCGCAAGTAAGTCTGAATACAATGAAAAAATGCCAAAGTTTTTCACCATTGTTTCACAAGCAACGCATAGAGAAACAGGCGAGGTTTTTACCATAGAAAGTCGTATTCAAGTACGTCTAGAGAACTACTCGGAAATTGCATACGGTGTAACCGGTGTAGGTAACTTCCCTTACAATCCTTGGCGTTATAATTTCATTCCATCGGTTTATGGGCGAGTTCACCTCAACATTCCCAATAACAATATTCAATTTTTGCATGGAGGATGGGTTGATGACAACGGGGGGGCGTACCCTTCCAAAGTCGGCGACAGCAATGTACATACGTTTTTAGGTCCTGTCACCTTTGAAAATTCCGATGAACACGACTTTGGTGGTGACGAAAATCTTCCTTTTTATCGCGAAAACAAAGAGATCGGTCGTTGGGACATCTACTTGCGACCCGAGTTGGAATTTACCAAAGGACTTGACTACCCAGTCAACTTGGTTGCTGAACCAGGCGATCCTGGATACAAGGCTGAACTCGATCCAAGCACAACTGAGTATTTTAATGTACTACAAAGCACTGCTTCGTCTGGCTATGGTGTTGACCTTAGTGGCACCGGTGGATCCTGTCAAACCAATTCAGTCACTGGCAACTCTGAAGTCAACATATGCCTTAAAATGCAAGGTACCGACCTATTACAATACGATTGCAACAATGTCGACCCAGACGTCGGCGAGTTTTTTATGCAACCTAGCGTCGATCAGGTGATATGGGCCAATGATTCGAATATTGCCACGGCTATCGCCTCTTTTCCTGACCGTTATACAGGTGAACGTGCCGATGTCATTGCCGGTAACACCAATAATGCAACCAGTACGCATACACTTGGCGGAGTTATTTATTGCCGAGAAACATCTTGTGATTGTAACTTACACATCAAAGGTATTTATGCCGAAACAGTGACCTTTGCAGCCGATAATGTTGTCATTGAAGGAGACATTGTCAGTGCCGATCAAGACCCCATTAATTCACCGTATACCCTTGGTGTCATCGCCAAAGAAAATATCATTATTCCTCAAGGCATACCACAAGGCGCAAATCCTTCCCCTTTATCTGCCTGGAGTTCACAGTATACACGTAGTGATATGACAACCAACCAACCTCCCTTTAGTAGTTGCACTACGCCAGGTGCCGGTTGTACGCCAAGCACGCTTGCCGAAAGCTACTTAAATATTACTAATTTTATTGCTGATGATGGTACCAATTACGTGGATCGGGATTTTGGTAACGATGATTACTTGGCCGCAGTGCCATGGTTTGATTACACCATTCCTGGTCACACCACCAATTACTATAATTCCCCATCCGCTTTGGACCTAGATGGTCATTTTATTGCCGGGGAGACTCTTGTCATCGATGGCATATTTAATCCTGAACAAACCTATCAAGATAAAAAAGGTATGGTCATCTTAACTTGCGAAAATCCTCCCACATGTAATGAATACAGATATCGCGAACCGCTAGAAGAATTTAACGATAGTGGCACACGCCAGACCAACGACCCTCTCTATGTCGAAGTATCCCCTGGCGTATGGGAGTATGCAAGAGTCGGAGGGGTCGAAGTGCAACCTGTATTTTATGCAGACGGCAAAGACCTTCCTGCAGGTTCTTGGGTGGTCAACCCAGGCGATGCTGCAAACTATAATGGAACGCTTGATTTTGGGGAAGAACTCCCACGTATGAAAAATGAAATTCTACATGTATTTGGTTCACTTAGCGCGAAGTATTTCTATACAAAAGCTCGAATTAATCAGTTTGATGTAGGTTTTCGAACCAAAATCATCAACGGTGATTCAAGAGCAGGCAACTTCAATCCACCTGGTTTCCCATTCACGCTTCACGTTATCTACGACGAACTCTACAGGAAGTCGATGCTGGGGAAATCCGCACTTCTGCCATAACAAAATGTCAGAATATCAGAGTAAGCTTTGCAAGTTTTTTACAACGTAGGCTTATGCGTTGGCTTCGGTCTGTACTTCAGTGGTCGAAGAAGAAGATGCTGTCTCAACAGTCACATCTTCAGAAGCACTCGCAGTGGTTTTTTCAATGGTTGTGGTTTCTGTCACATCACCATCAACCACTTTTCTTGTACGCTCATCTTTTTGAATACGAAGAGATTTTCCTTTAAGGGCGCGAATATAAAAAGGGCGCGCACGACGAACTTTACCTTGTTCTACAACCTCAATTTTCTCGATGCTTGAACATTGCATAGGGAAAATACGCTCGACCCCAATCCCGAAACTCATTTTGCGGACAATAAAAGAAGCTGTATTACCACCACCACTTTTGGTGATGACAATCCCTTGAAAGACCTGAACGCGCTCTTTTTCACCCTCTTTGATTTTGATATGCACACGAATCGTGTCA
>JAGRMV010000223.1 GCA_020441045.1 Deltaproteobacteria bacterium
GAGGCAGTGGCACGACCGGGGCAGCGCTAGGTGACCAAATTGTATTAGATTGTCGAACCTACATGCATAAAATCATTGCAGTTGAAAATGATACAGCATGGGTTGAACCGGGGGTTTATTTGTCTGAACTCAATCAGCAAGTTGCATCTCAAAACATGGTTTTTGGACCTGACCCTGGGAGTAAAGATTATGCTTGTATGGGAGGTGTTGTTGCGAACAATGCTGCAGGACCGCACGCATTGGCTTACGGGATGACGCGAGACCATGTAAAAGAAATACAATGCGTACTTGCTTCGGGCGAGGTGCAGTCGACACATGTATTGAATGAAAAGTTTGCGGCGCTGGTCGAAATAATTCGACAGAGCGAGCATTTGATTGCAGCTACGCAGATCAAGGTGAGCAAAAATTCAAGTGGATTATATGTAGAAGAGTTGCTTCATTCAAAACCAAATTTTGCTAGAATATTATGTGGAAGCGAAGGTCGGCTTGCGTTGTTTGCGGCAATTGAAGTGCAGTTGGTCAAAAAACCTGCAAAAAAAACTTTTGCCGTGTTTCCATTTGCTGACAGAGTTGTTGCTGCAAAGGCGGTTCCTTCTATTCTTGCGAGTTCTCCAGTTTGCATTGAATTGATTGATGATGTTATTCAGAATGCACTTATACAGGCTGATCCTAATAAAGCATCTTTACTAGGGCTTTTGCAAGGAGGTGCGAGCTTATGGGTGGAATGGTTTGAGGATGTCCCTAAAGACGGGGGGATGATTTCTTATACTCAGAGTGAGGAAACGATTGCTCAGCACTGGGCCTTTCGATCAAAAGCATCGAAAATATTACATGCTATGGCGTCGCATCGTCATCCACTTCGTTGTATTGAAGATGCTTGTGTGCCTGTAGATGTTTTACCCGCGTATATCGAAGAGGTAGACGCGTTATTGACTTCTTATGATTGTCGTGGTGCCATATTTGGTCATATTGGCAATGGTCATTTGCATATTAACCCATGGATTGATGTGACCCAAAGCGATCTTTGGTCTACAATTGATCAGCTCATGCAGTCGTTCTATGCGATTGTCTTGAAATATGGTGGAACGATATCGGGTGAACATGGTGATGGTTACCTGCGCCAAAATTATGTAGAAAAGCAATGGGGAGATAGGGTGAAGTTGTTTGAACAGGTCTACCAGGCCTTTGATCCAAATAACAGATTTCAGCGAAAAAAAGATCCAATCTTTCGAACTTTTTAACTGGGCTGGCCCATCAATTCAAAATACTTTACATAAGCTTTGATGCCACCTTCGATTTGTCTCCAACGGAAAGATTCATCAGGTCCATGATAGCTATCCTCAGGCAAGCTCAACCCCATGAAATAAACGGGTACTTGTAAGGTCTCAGACATTGGAACAATAGCCCCAATGGATCCCCCTTCGGCGGCAAATACCGGTTTTTTGCCAAAACCAAATTCAATCGAAGTTTCAATTTTTTTATTTTCGGGTGTACCTGTGGTTGCTTTAAATGGCTTGAGCATGCCGGGTTCGAGTTCAATATGTGCGTCTGGACAATAAGTTAAGATGTGTTTTTTTGCGAGTTCAAAAATGGTGTAAGGGTCTTGTCCAGGTACCAAGCGCATGCTAATTTTTGCCGTGGCTGTATTGGGTACAATGGACTTGCTACCTGGACCGGTATAACCGCCAATAATCCCGTGCACTTCAAACGTAGGTTTGGCCCAAATGTGCGCCGTAATGCTTCTGACATCATCAAACCGTAACGATTGTAATTGATGGGCCTCTTTAAAATATGATACAGAAAAACCTGATTGTTCAAACTGATCGAGAATTTCTTCGGATGGATGTTCATAAGATTCAGCAATGCCCTCAATCAGTATTTCTCCAGTTTTCGGGTTCATGCAATGGTTGATAATGCCGGCGATTTCTGCCAAAGGGTTTCTTGCGGCGCCACCACAAAGACCGGAATGTAGATCTTTGCCACCGGTAGTTAATGAGATTTCAAAAAAGAAAGACCCTCGCATACTCATGGTCATGCTGGGTTGGTCTGGTGTTAGCCATACTGTATCTGACACAATGATAGAATTGGCCTTGGATATGCCTTTGGCTTGGTCAAGAAAGTCTTGAAAATGGGGCGATCCAATTTCTTCCTCAAGTTCCCAGATGAATTCAACATTGGTTTTGATATCCAATTCTTTCGCGATAATAGCTCCATATAGGGCTGTTATTGCAGGACCTTTGTCGTCTGTCGTACCTCGGGAATAAAATACCCCATCCTTCTCAACGAAGGTAAAAGGTTCTTGGGTCCAGCCGTCCTTACCTTTTTCAGCAGGTTGAACATCAAGGTGATTGTAGATCGCGATGGTGGGATAAGAAGGGTTGTTTTCAATGCGTCCCCATACAACAGGATTGCCTTTGGTTTCAAAAATGCGTGTTTCCCCTCCGGCAGCTTCTATAAAGGATGCAGCGAGTTTGGCGGTAGCAAGAATATCTTTATGATGAGCAGGTTGAGAACTCACAGATGGAAGCTCTACAATTTCTTTGTAGCGCTGGAGTAATGTGGTTTTGTGGTCGGTAATTTTATTTTCTATGGTTTTAGCATCAATCATGCAGGCCTTATAGCAATAAACCGTTATTTGCGCAAAGCAGATGGTATGATATAGGCATGACCATGAATCAATTTTCTTTATTTGCCGATCCTGCTCCCTCTAAAGCACATGCTCCGCATGTACTATATTTTGATTTAGAAACGCTTCGTAGTGCTGATGAAGTTGGCGGTTGGGGGAATGTCAAAGGGATGGGCATGGCTTGTGGCGTCTGTTACTCCACCAAAAGCAAGGAATACCATGTGTTTCGTGAAGATGAGGTCATTGATTTGGTTAATCTTCTTAAAAGTGCAGATTTGGTTGTTGGTTTTAATCACATTCGGTTTGACTATGAGGTCTTACGTGGCTATTCAAGTTTTAACTTTAATTTGCTGCCAAGCTTTGACATGTTGGTCGATCTTAAAGAGCGCTTGGGGCATAGAGT
>JAGRMV010000224.1 GCA_020441045.1 Deltaproteobacteria bacterium
TAAGGGCACAAAAACAAAAGCAAAGCAGATATAAATACGGAGGACATGGCGGGCCATGAGGGATTCGAACCCCCGACACCTGGTTCCGAAGACCAGTGCTCTATCCAGCTGAGCTAATGACCCGTAGCAGATGCATATATCATAATTTTAGAAGATGCCAACGAACAGTTCATAGAATCTTCAAAAGGTCAGATTGTCAGCAAAATGTTTTTGTGATCTGGATGAATCCAGTTACAATAAAAGGATCTCTATGGCTGATTTAACACCTGAAAGTATCTGGTCGTATTTAGAAGGTATGAGCAAAATGCATGCCTCAGATCTAATTATTTCAGCACACAATCCCATTAAAATACGTGTACGGGGCGTATTAAAAAGCTTAGATACGGGTGAGCTTAGCGAGAAACTGGTTGAAGGGATGCTAAAAGTTATTTTGACCGATGCGCAATTAAAGCGTTTGCAGGAAGCATGGGATTTGGATTGCTGTCTTGAGAAAAAAGGCGTGGGGCGTTTTCGGACCAATGTACTCAAGCATCGTTTAGGTTATATGGGAGTATTTAGATATATTCCTGAAGGGATTCCGGAGCCAGCTGAACTTGGTTTAGACAAGGTGATCAAGGACTTGATGCAAAATCATCAGGGGTTGGTGTTGGTCACAGGCCCGATTCGAAGCGGAAAAACCACAACCATGGCTTCTTTGGTCAATATGATCGCTCAGGTTGAGAAAAAGCATATCATCACCATTGAAGATCCGATTGAGTATGTCTATCCGATGGGTACCTCGATGGTCAATCAACGCGAAGTCAGTACCCATACCCAAAGTACTGCGTCGGCAATGCGCGCAGCTTTGCGCGAAGATCCAGATATTATCCTGGTCGGTGAGATGCGTGATTTGGAAACCATGGAGCTTGCCATCGGTGCGGCTGAAACAGGTCATTTGGTGCTGAGTACCTTGCAAACCAAAAATGCTGCCAAAACCATTGATAGGGTTGTGGATGCCTTTCCTCCCAAACAAGTGGCGCAAATACGAACACTTTTGTCAGGTTCTTTGAAAGGGGTGATCTCGCAAAAATTGATTCCGCATATCGATGGTCAGAATATGGTGATGGCTTCGGAAATATTGCTGGCCAATATCTCATTGACGAAAATGATCAAAGAAGGAAAAACTTTTCAAATTCCATCGGTTATGCAGATAGGAAGAGCGCATGGTATGCGAGAGCTTGATTATTCGATCATGGAATTGGTTAAAGCAAAGCAAATCTCGCCAATCATGGGGCTGCGTTATGCAAACAATCCAAAATCACTTCGCGAAGAGTACCAAGTTCAAGGGATAGAGATCTAAGCCATGGCCAAACTTGATCAAATATTTAAAAAGATGATGCAGAAGGGGGCATCAGATTTACATCTTACGGTTGGATCTCCACCGATGTTTCGATTGCGTGGTGAAATGGTTCCCCTGCCTATTAGTCCGTTGACAGATGATCAACTACGGGCGTTGTTGTTTGAAACCATGCGACCTGATCAAATTGAACGCTTTAAAGAGATCAAGGATATGGACTTTTCCTATGAAGTGCCCGGTGTTGCACGTTTTCGTGGGAATGTTTTTCAGGATTATCGAGGGGTTGGCGGTGTATACAGGATCATTCCAACAGAAATCAAAACGATCGATGAAATGGGGTTCCCCAAAGGCGTTCATCGGATTGCAGAACTGCGCAGAGGGTTGGTCTTGGTCACAGGAGCTACCGGTAGCGGTAAATCTACCACATTGTCAGCGATTATCAATGCCGTGAATATGACCTTACAGGGGCATATTATTACCATTGAAGATCCTATCGAGTTTGTTCACCCTTCGAAAAAGTGCTTGATCACCCAACGTGAGATTCATTATCATTCTAAATCATTTGCCAATGCTCTCAAGGCTGCAACACGTGAAGATCCAGACGTTATTCTGGTCGGTGAGATGCGCGATTACGAAACCATTAGTTTGGCGCTTACGGCTGCTGAACTTGGCATTTTGGTTTTTGGTACGTTGCATACCAATGGAGCCGCTGAAACCGTGGATCGGATCATCGATGTATTTCCCACAGATGCGCAGCAACAAGCACGATCGATGCTTTCTGATTCACTCAAAGGTGTTGTTTCCCAGCTATTGTTAAAGACAGCTGACGGCAAGGGTAGATGTGCTGTGCAGGAAGTATTGTTAGGAACGAGTTCGCTATCAAGTATTATTCGTGAAGGCAAAACCCAACAAATCGAATCATTACTCCAAACAGGGGTCAAAGACGATATGCAGACCTTTGATATGGCTCTTTCCGAACTGGTCAAAGAAAACAAAATTACCAAAGAGACCGCGTTTTATGTTGCCCGTGATAAAAAGAAATTTGAACCATGATGCCCTTTCAAGAGGTCATCGACTTTTGGTTTTCCCCTCGTGTAAAAGCAAAACACTGGGATAAAGATCCTGACTTTGATGCAGAGATTCGCACCCGCTTTGCAGAGCTACATCATCAGGCTCAAGCTGATAAGCTTTCACATTGGCGACAGGCAGCTGATGGCCGTTTAGCTGAGATCATAGTACTTGATCAGTTTTCTAGAAATATGTTTCGAGACAGCGCTGAGATGTATGCAGCGGACGCCAAAGCACTGAATGCTGCTGTGGCCGCTTTGGATGCTGGTTTTGACGTAGAGTTGCCTTTTCATCACCGCGTATTTCTTTACATGCCTTTGATGCACGCGGAGTCCGTTGCATTACAACAGCGTTGCGTTCATCTGTTTGAACAACTTGTTCAACAAGCACAAGAGGATGCCTTGCGCAACAAGGCGGAAACCCATTTACGTTATGCGATTGCCCACCGTGATATCGTACAACGCTTTGGCCGCTTTCCGCATCGCAATGCTATTTTGGGCAGACAAAGCACTGCGGAGGAACTCGAGTTTTTGAAGCAACCCGGGTCTCGTTTTTAATCGACAAATCGAAGGGCGCATAATCGACGATGTCGTCAATTAAAATACTT
>JAGRMV010000225.1 GCA_020441045.1 Deltaproteobacteria bacterium
CAATGAGACGCTTCTGGATGGACCAGAAATGGTCAATGAAGATCCATATGGTGAAGGTTGGCTGATTGTTGTTCATGTAAAAGATGCGGCTGAATTAGAAACATTGATGGATGCGCAGTCGTACGAAAGTTATTTAGAAGAAATAGAATAGGGGCTCGTCGTGCGGTATATTCCGTTAACGCCAAAAGATCGAAAAGAAATGCTAGCTGACATGCATGTCAGCTCTACTGATGTATTGTTCTCGGATATACCAACATCGATCCGGCGTGGGGATATGCAGAGTTTGCCTTTAGCAAAATCTGAATCTGAGCTGCGAACGTTTTTTTATCAGCGTTCCCTACAAAATATTGATCCTTATACCTGGAAGACTTTTGTGGGCGGTGGGTGTTATCAGCACTATATCCCTTCGGTGGTCAATCAGTTGGTGCTTCGGGGGGAATTCCTTACGGCATATACACCCTACCAGGCTGAAATCAGTCAAGGTACCTTGCAAGCTATTTTTGAATATCAGTCTATGATTGCCAATCTTACTGGTATGGAAGTGGCCAATGCATCGATGTATGATGGTGCATCTGCTTGTGCTGAGGCTGTACTGATGTCTCTGCGAATCAATAAAGGAAAACATGTTTATCTATCCAGTGCGCTGCACCCAGATTACATCACTGCGGTAAAGTGTTATCTTTCAGATTATGAAGTCAGCATCCACATGTTAGCAGTCGATGAAAATGGACAAACCGTTATAGGCCAGCTTCAGCCAGAAACCGCATGTGTGGTTTTAGGGCAGACCAATTTTTATGGTGTTATTGAGCCCCTTGAAAAGGTTGGACAAGCTTTACAGGAAAGCAAAGCCTTGTTTGTGGTCGCTATACAAGAGGCGATGTCATTAGGCATGTTGCCGGCACCTGGTGATTTTGGTGTTGATATTGTTGCGGGCGAAGGTCAGTCACTAGGGGTTGAAGCCAATTATGGCGGGCCACATGTGGGACTTTTTGCCACTCGAAAAAAGTTTGTACGTAATATGCCAGGGCGCTTGGCTGGGAAAACTGTCGATGAAAATGGAGATCCTGGCTACGTTTTAACCTTATCTACGCGTGAGCAACACATCCGTCGTGAAAAAGCCACATCAAATATTTGTACAAACAATGCTTTGTGCGCACTGAAATCTTGTATCTATATGGCTTGCGTTGGAGAAAAAGGTTTACGCGAAATTGCTTATAGCAATTATCAACAAGCCCATGCATTGTACCAACAGCTTACAAGTATTGAAGGCATTGCGCCAAAATATAAAGGAGAATTCTTTAATGAATTTGTCTTACAGCTTCCTATACCAGCTGTGACATTGATTGAGCGATTGCAGGATAGTGAGATCGTTCCTGGTATTCCACTGAACTTGTTTGATCCTACAAAAACACATGAATTACTTGTGGCAGTCACAGAGACGACATCAAAACAAGATATCAGTGCGCTTGTCGAAGCAATCAAAGGGGCATTATGAGTAAGGTGAAAGAAGTACAAAGAGCTCAGCATCATGTTCCAGATTTGCTTAAGGCGACCCACGCGACGACAGCCGCAAATGCCAATGAATATCTTCCAAACGCTGATGCAGAAAAAGCCCCAAAACCGAGTTGGGCAAGGCAAAGCATTCCCAACTTTCCTCAGCTTTCAGAATTTGAAGTGGTTCGGCATTTTACCAAGCTTTCTCAACTCAATCATTCGATTGATGGTGGCATGTACCCACTGGGTTCTTGTACCATGAAATACAACCCAAGAATCAACGAAGAAGTTGCTGCGATGCCAAGGTTTTCTCATATGCATCCCTATCTTCCACAGCAGAATGTGCAAGGCACTTTGGAAGTAATGTATCTATTGCAGCAAGCATTGATGGATATTACCGGTATGAAAGGATGTAGTTTGCATCCAGCTGCAGGTGCGCAAGGTGAACTTGCCGGCGTAAAAATGATTCGCAAGTATCATGATGAAAAAGGACAAACCCAAAAGAAGGTGATTTTGGTGCCTGATTCTGCGCATGGTACCAATCCAGCGACAGCAGCGCTAAGCGGATTTTCTGTTAAGACATTGAACTCAAATGCCGATGGAATTATCACGCTTGATGAAATCAAAGATAAAATGGATGAAACTGTTGCGGGTCTAATGATTACGGTTCCGAACACGCTAGGCATTTTTGAAAAAGAAATCAAAGAGATTGCTGGCTTTTTGCATGCACATGATGCGCTATTGTATTGTGACGGTGCAAACCTCAATGCCATGGTCGGGCAAGTTCATATATTGAACATGGGTGTGGATGTTATGCACATCAACTTACATAAAACCTTTTCGACACCACATGGAGGAGGGGGACCAGGCTCTGGACCTGTTGTTGTATCGGATCGTTTACTACCCTATATGCCCAATCCACAAGTGATTAAAAAGCAGGATGGGACATATGCTTTGGCGGATGTTGAGAAATCGATTGGCAAGTATCGCGGGTTTTACGGGAATTTTGGGATGTTTATCCGCGCGCTTTGTTACATTTATGCCTTTGGAAGAAACAAACTATCAGATATTAGTGAGACAGCCGTGCTTAATGCAAATTACATCAAGCATCATTTGCGTGATTTTTATGATTTGCCATATACGAGCCGAACCTTGCATGAGGCGGTATTTTCCGATAAATTGCAGCAAAAGCAAAACAAAGTTAAAACGATGGATATTGCCAAGCGCCTGATGGATTTTGGTTATCATCCTCCAACAGTTTATTTCCCTCTTGTGGTCGATGGTGCGTTGATGATTGAACCGACCGAGTCCGAATCCAAAGCCGAATTAGATCGGTTTATTGCAACCATGCAGCAGATTGCCCAAGAGGCGAAGGAAGATCCAGATAAAGTTAAAACTGCGCCACATCGCACAGGTATCAAAAGACTTGACGAAACGTTGGCGGCAAGAAAACCTGTTTTAACCTGGAATCCAGACGAAGTTTAGGCCTGCCAGCGGGAGTAGAACTTT
>JAGRMV010000226.1 GCA_020441045.1 Deltaproteobacteria bacterium
ATCCGCATGATTGACGGCACCATACTTTTCCAGCAGTTCCGGCTTTCCATCGCGTGTGTCATGGGGATGCGAGAATCCCAGATAAATCAGAAATGGATCGGGATCCGATGTCTGTTCGCGCTGCTGAAGGTATTCGAGCACCCGTTCTGCGTGCCACGCACTGCCCGATTCGTCAGTTCCCCCTCGCTTTGTGGCTTCATGGACCACTGTGAACAACCGATTGGCAGCATCGTAGCTGTTGCCTTTCTTGCAGGTGCGCATCGTGTCGTATCCGCCACGATTGAAGACAGCCGGCATCGTGAAATCCGGAAGGTCTGGCGGAACCAGGCTTGCATCCCGGGCATTGGGGTTCCCCGCCTGACGTCCGCGATTGGGAAGGTGCCACACAGTTCGCCCACACATCACCATATGTCTGGATGGCGTGCAGACAGCGCCCACATAAGCGCCCATGTGGTGAGCGCCATCGAAGACCATTCCCTGCGCTGCCAGTCCATCAATGACAGGAGTCTGAAGCTCAGATGCGGGGTTGTAAACTTTGAGATCAAAGGGAGACTGATCATCGACAATGATGAACAGGATATTGGGGCGTTTCGCGCCTTGAGCGATCGATGCTCGTCCGATGACAGGCATCCAGAGGGTGGCAAAAAGAAGCAGAACGCTCATTCGTCGCAGCATCAGCAGGGTCCTTTCGAAAGCAATGAAGCCCGGATTGGAGAGCATTCCCCCGACCGGTTCAACCGAAAGGCAATATCGGGCATCGTCGCATCGTCCGTTTTTTCTCAGGATCATCAACGCCAGTTGACCAGACCAGGGAGCGGAGCAATACCGTTTGGGCGATGCGATGTGTTTTGCCCGGTTCGACTGCGCAGAGACGTGCGTCTCAGTTGCCAACAGCAGTGCGCTGCCAGACCTGCCAATCCACTCCCGGCGTACGCAAAGGCACCCAGTCCTGTGAATGACGAAGCGGGGCCTGATCGGTCAGGCGATTGACGGCAAGGATTTCCACCTCAGGAGGGACCAGTTCCGGATGCACAACGTGACCGGAAAACACCGCTTCCTTCCGCTGCAGCCGCTGTGGATATGACGGCGTGTTGAAGTGGTGCCCCAGCCATGGACGTGCGTCCGTGTATGCCGGAAGCAGGTAGTTGAGTGACTCCGAATCGCACAGGACCATCTGATGGTGACAACGCTCATTCAGTAAAGCAAGCAGTGTCCGCTCTTCCGTATTCAGACGGAAACCAGACGCGTGATGTAACTGTCGTTGCGATGAGGCCACCAGAAAGGTCAGGTTGTCGAAAACACCGACGATCAGGACGGCGATCAGAACGGCGCGTCTGGCCAAAGATCCGTGCAGCAGGAACGTAATCCAGCGAGTCAACACTGGCAGCCCCAGCAGAAACAGCGGCATCCAGATGTAACCTCGAGTGAAATGGATCGGCTGCACCGCCGGTATCAGGCGGTCGTGAAAAGAGAGCCCCGCAGCAACCGCCAATGCACAACACAGAAAAGAGTCACCCTCGGACCACGTCCGACCTGTCCCCGTGCCGCATTCAACTCGCACAGAATCCCCATCCCCGCTGATCTTCAGCTGCTCTGCCTGCCTCCCTGTCCACTGCCGCAGCGCTGCACCAACCCGAACGAGGGCGGGCACGGCAATCAAACCATAGGCAAGGAACGCGGGTAATGCCTGCAGGGTCCATTCCAGTTCCCAGACGTGCTGAAGCTGACGATGCTGTTCAAAGGATGGAAGCCAGACCTTGTAGTACCCCAGAAACAGTATCAACATCACAACGGCAGTGATTAGACTGACGCTGGCGCTGCGTTGTTCGTCACGTCGCGTTTCCTTCACACGACAATAGCTGCGCCACACAACGACCGTCAGCAGAAGTTCCAGTCCCGACCAGGGGTGTGTCGTGGCAAGAAGAAAGGCAAAGACAGTGCCGATGACATGTCGACGCCGCATTTCCGCCAGCCATGCTCCGGCAACCAGAAGATGGTAGACGGCCTCGGTTGCCAGCAGTGAGTTTCGGCCCCAGTTCAGGAACCACTGACCGCGTCCTGGGTCCAGCGACAGAAACAGATCCACAAGGTCGGAGCGGTGTCCGGAAGGCGTTCCTGTCAGCAGATGCATCACCAGTCCTGCGGCCGACAGCAGTCCTCCTCCCCAGCATGCCAGAAGAAACATCGTTTTGTGGAGATGCTCGCCGGGGAGTCGGAAACGAACGAGGAACCACGTCATGAGTGAAAACCCAAGACTGGCAAAGAACGTCAGTCCCAGCCAGACGGTTCCGGGGTCCAGTTGAAACGTGGCAGTGGCGGTCCCGATTCCCCACAGCAGCCAGTGGAAGTACAGATTGGGGTGAGCAGGATCGGGGTCGTATGGATTGGGATAGGAAAATCCGTTGCCACGGGACCAGATTGCTCTGCCATTGGCCAGATAGTAGGGGACCTCATATTCAAACAGCCCCGTCGCCGTCTCCGGGGAGGAAATAACGTGTGCCGCCGGAACGGTCCAGAAGGGAAGCACTGCGAGGATGAGAAGCCACACGGGCGGCAGAGCCCAGGTATTCGAATCCGTTTCTTCTGATGCTGCCTGAGACCGGACGGGAGTGTCGCCGGACCGCTCGGGTACCATCCGGGCTTCCCGAAGCAGTTCCTGAATCTCTTCCAGCGTTTCTGGAAATCCCGAAGGAACGTGTTCGGATTGAGTTCGAACCCCATCTGGCGCTGTCGGAAGTCCGGCTGGAATTGCCGGACGGCCCGAGGGATTCCGGATGGGAATGAAGTCAGGAGGCATCAATAGCAGTCCGCGTCGAATACATCAGAACAGGATCGACTGTTCGTTGAGTCGACACGCCACACCCTCTGCGCAAAGCTTCGAGCCCGGAGCACTGCGGGATTTGGGGAAATCTCCATGATGCCGACCGCAAACGTCAGGGAGTTTCCCGCGTCTGCATGAACAGCGCCTTTTTTTCGCCGGGCAGAGTAAAATCGAACCC
>JAGRMV010000227.1 GCA_020441045.1 Deltaproteobacteria bacterium
GGACCTCTATCAGTTGTAATTTTACTTTGGTTGAAAGATGGCAGTTGTTCCAGTCATATTCTAAATCAGCGGTAGGGTAGGTCTGTGCAGCAAAACCGTGAGAAAAAGTATACACATCTTGTCCATGTGCCAGCGCATTGATCAAGTCTTCACCAAAATACTCTTGGGCATGCGTGAGCGAAGAAAAAAACAGTATTCCCACCAATAATAATTTATTACGTTTCATGATCTTATCCCCTAAAAAGCTGTATGTCACATAGTGATAACATATCGCAGCATTACATACAAGCGCTACTGTCAAGACAGATAAATTATTTTAGAGCGCTATCTAATTTGATTTTTTGGTACAGCGATTGAAAGTGGTAGAGATGGGCCGTGTTCTTGATCGCCTTTTCCAAAAATAAATGCTGCGTGCCCATCATCCTCCAGTATACGGTCTTAAGCGCGGTAAAGCGCTCAAGCAGGGTATAAAAATCTACCAGCATGTGTCGATATTGCACAGAATTGAGTGGAGATTCAGGATCGTGATAAAAGGACGTTTCGTGAAACCACCCATCGGAGAGGATATACAATGCTTCTAGGTCGCAGGGCAGATCAGTCGCAGTCAGTGCCGGCGTAATCGCGTCGCCAAGGCCATTGGTCAACATCGAGACCCGTTGTATACTTTGTAGGACTTTTGCTCCTTGCATTGTATCTTTTAGTTCGAAGATCTGACTAGGCAGCAGTGTTTTGACCCATATTTGTTGATCTTTGCGCTTACAAAGCAGGGCTTTTTGGATCATCGCACGACTGGCCGCAAGCTGGATTTGCGAAAAAGAATAGGAAACATCCAACAAAAAAACAATTTGCTTTTCTGGCAGCGTAAATCTGCAGCGCTCATTTGCATATACTAAAGGTGTACAAAATACGCCCATGATCCCTACAAATAGGGTCACGCGAAAAATATGTGCCTTCTGCCGGATGTTTCCTCCCTAACCTATTTTGATGCTTAGTAGCATATTGAACGCGCTCTTTGTATGAAGATTTGGTTAAGATGGCAAGTTGGCTTATCCGCCATTTCGTCGATCATAGATCGGGCCTAATTTACTTGATCTTCTACCTATTCTTTTTTACATTGCCGCAGGCAACCCAAGATAAGGAGAAATCAATGTCAGGATTTTTAAAAGAATTTAAAGAATTTGCCATGAAGGGCAACATGATCGACCTCGCCGTCGGTTTTGTGCTAGGGGCAGCGTTTAAGTCTGTGGTCAACACGATTGTTACCAACATCATCATGCCCATCGTTGGCATCTTCGGCACCGGTAGCAATATGGCCGATCGGTTTTTGGTCCTTTCTGGTGGTGATGGTCAGACTTTTACCAGTCTTGCCCAAGCCCAAGAAGCCGGAGCCAATGTGATTAGTTACGGCGTCCTCATCGACGAGCTGATTTCGTTTACCATTTTGGCCTTCGTGCTTTTCATGATCGTCAAAGGCATCAACAGCTTGAAAAAAGCCGAAGAAGCAGCTCCCGAAACCCCAGCCGAGCCACCCAAGCAAGAAGTCCTACTCGAAGAAATTCGCGACTTGCTGAAAAGATAACCCTTTTACTTTTCCCACAATATTACAACCCAGCATGGTTTTGATATTGTGGGAATTTTTTATATGTAATCAATGAAGATCTCTAATACAATGAAACTTCATGGCAAAAGCATTTTTTATTTTGTTATTTCTTCTTACATTTTTTGAGAAAACTTGAAGATGGTTCTGCGACTTTCTCACCGGACTCTTGCGCAAATTCACGCAGGAGCTGTTCCTGTTTGGTGCTTAAACGTTTGGGAATCAGTACCTTAACTTCCACATAGTGATTGCCAGCACGGCCTCCTCGGATCGAAGGCATGCCTTCGCCTTTTAAAATGATTTGGTCACCATTTTGCGCGCCTTTGGAAATTTCAATTTCTTGCCTACCCCCCAGCGTCTCAATCATGACATTGCACCCAATCGAAGCTTGGGCCAGTCCTATCTTAACAGTACTATAAATATGATCATCCATCCGGGCAAATTGTGCATGTTCCTGCACATGGACTTGTACATATAGATCGCCTGCTGGTCCACCTTGGCTTCCACGATGTCCCTTCCCAGGTACCCGTAAATGCATGCCGGTATCAACCCCCGCGGGAATGTTGATTTCAACTTTTTCAACCTTGCCCACGCGCGCCTTGCCATGACATGTACGACAAGGGTGCGTTATCTTTTTACCCCGACCTTGGCAGCTTGGACAGGTGGTGGCAATCGAGATAAATCCGCGGTTTTGCTGCACTTGGCCATAGCCCTGGCAAGTTGCGCAGGTTTCAGGTTCATTGCCTGGCTCATAGCCCTTGCCCTCACAGGTGCCACAATCTTGATTGATTTCGACTTCTATTTGTTGTTTGGTGCCGGCATAGGCTTGTTCCAAAGTGATTTCGCTGACAAATTCAATATCACTGCCTTGCCTCGGCCCGTCATGGCGTTGACGACGACTACCACCGCCAAAAAAGGACTCAAACACATCACCAAAGGAGGAAAAGACATCCTCCATATTATGAAAACCTTGAAAACCTTGATTTTTCAGACCATCATGGCCAAACTGATCATAGGTGGCGCGTTTTTGGGCATCTTTGAGTACTTCGTACGCTTCACTGGCTTCTTTGAATTTTTCTTCAGCTGCTTGATCCCCTGGATTTAAATCGGGATGATGCTGCTTGGCCAGGTTACGGTAGGCGCGTTTGATCTCTATTTCAGTGGCGCTTCGGGAAATCGATAAAATCTCGTAGTAATCTCTCTTCATACATCTATCACCTAGGGTCTAACCATAATCACGCATCACAAAGATGCAACCACCATAAAAAAAAGCCCACATCCTGCGGGCTTTAACGTGCCAGGGGTGCCAGGGGTGCCTGGCACCCCTGGCACCGTTCTAGCAGACATCGTTAGATTTTACCTGAAAGACCGTTGGTAATAACGAAGGTCAAAATAACCAT
>JAGRMV010000228.1 GCA_020441045.1 Deltaproteobacteria bacterium
CCCCCTAGCGACAAGAAAGCACTGCATTGTTTTGTACAAGCTTTTAAAAAGGTTGGCATCAAAGCAGAATTTATTGAAGCCAAAGAAAGACCTAATATCGGCGAGTATGATGCACTGTTTATTCGAGAAACAACCCATGTCAACCATCATACATTTAAGTTAGCCAGCACAGCAGAAAAAGAAGGTCTGTTTGTCATTGATGATCCGAACTCGATTTTAAAGTGTACAAATAAAATTTTTCTTGAGCAATTGATGGGACGTATCGGTGTAAAAAGACCGACAACAAAAATCATGGACAAGCGAATCTTTGAAGAAGAAATGCATACCTTTGTTTATCCCTGTATTGTAAAAAAACCAGACAGTGCCTTCTCGCAAGGTGTATATAAAGCCCAAAATATAGATGAGCTAAAAAAGTATGCACAAGAACTTTTTACATCGACAGAACTTATCCTGACACAAGAATACTTACCAACAAATTACGATTGGCGGGTTGGTGTTTTGAATGGTCAAGTTATATACTGTTGCAAATACTATATGGCAAAGGGGCATTGGCAGATTATCAACAACAGCGGAAGCAAAGCTGAAGAAGGCGATTTTGAATGCATCGATCCCAAGCAAGTCGACAAAAAAGTTTTAGATGTTGCTTTAAAAGCAACACATGACATCGGCACGGGTCTATATGGTGTCGATCTCAAACAATCTGGTGAAGACGTATACCTGATAGAGGTCAATGACAATCCAAGTATTGATTTCGGGGTTGAAGATATGTTGTTGGGAAGTGATCTGTACATGCTGATTGCAAAACATTTTTTACACCAGTGTAATAAAAAGCGAGGGTTAAATGTCTAAAATGCATACTTTGTTTTCAGTCTATGGCATTGAAGCCGAATACATGATTGTGGATAAAGATTCACTCAACGTTTTACCCATTGCTGATAAAATACTAGCACAACTCAATGGTGGAACAATAACAAATGAGGTGGAACAAGGTAGCGTTGCCTGGTCCAATGAATTGGTCAATCATGTTTTAGAAATAAAATGTGCCCACCCAGTCCAGTCCATTGTTGGTATGGATGAAGTATTTCACACCTCTATCCTACAAATAAATGCCCTATTGGCACAATACAATGCGGTATTGATGCCTACAGCCATGCACCCTTGGTTTGAACCCAGTCAAATGCAATTATGGCCACATGGTCAGAGAGAAATTTACCACCTGTATCACGAAATATTTGACTGTCGCGGTCATGGTTGGTCGAATTTACAATCTGTACATATCAACCTGCCTTACGCCAATGAAGAAGAGTTTAAACTTTTGCACTCGGCGATCCGAGTCGTACTTCCAATGATTCCGTATTTTGCAGCATCTTCTCCCTACTTTGATGCACAAAAAGGTGATCTTGCTGACAATCGATTGGCATTTTATGAAAAAAACCAAATCAAAGTACCCTCGATTATTGGCAACATCATTCCTGAATTTGTTGAGAATACGCAGCAATATCATAAAATTCTACAAGGTATTTATAAGGACATTGCCCATTATGACCATGCCAAAACACTACAAAACCCTTGGCTCAACTCTCGAGCGGCTATACCAAAGTTTGATGTAGGTGCCATTGAAATTCGATTGATGGATATCCAAGAGTCTCCCTACATGGATTTTTGTATTGTTAGCTTGATCACTTGCATCATTGAGCAGTTGATTCAAGACACATCCAAACATACTCGGATGTTTTTAGCTTCCGACAAACTGCTGCGAAAAGTATATGACGCTTCAAAAACATATGAGCCACAAATTGATGCAAAAGAATATTTCGAAATTTTTAAATTATCTGACTGCTACAATTGGACTGATTTTATCAAAGAGCTGGTCAATATACATACTTCGTATGTAAACAAAAGATATCACCGAGGACTTGAAGTCCTTCTTCAAAAAGGCAATCTTGCAAAAAGACTAACTCAAAAACAACTCTCCAAAGAAATGTATAAAAAACTTGTCACGTGTCTGTTTGAAAACAATATTTATGTCTAATATCATCATTAGCTGTGAGCATGCTAGCCATACAATTCCAGACTTCTTACAAAAAACCATCTCCATACCTAAAGAAGTGCAAACAAGTCATAGAGGATTTGATCTAGGTGCGATGGCTATTGCAAAAAAACTTGCAAAAAAATTAAACGCACCGTTTTACCATGCAAAGGTTAGCCGTCTGATTATCGACTATAACCGATCCCTTCATAACACCTCTATTTGGAGCACTTATACAAAAAATATAGACCCACTTTATAAACAACGGCTGATTAACGAGTATCAATCATACCGAAATCAAATCATAAAAAAATATAATGGCAAGATGTTGCACTTTTCCGTACACTCTTTTACCCCAGTCTTGAACAAGCAAGTAAGAAATTGTGACTTTGCCTTACTCTATGATCCCCAAAAAAAACATGAGGTAAGTATTGTCAAACAAGTAAAAACCCTATTGCACCATAAAAAAATCATTTGCAGACGAAACTATCCATACAAAGGCACGTCTGATGGTCTAACAACGTCCCTAAGAAAAAGACTTGGCAAAGGATACATCGGTATTGAATTAGAATTCAATCAAAATATTGTACATGACCCCCATAAGATAAGCACAATTTTACGAACGCTAACATCTGTTATACTTTCTTAGTGGAAAAATAACATCTATAAAAAATTACTACAATATTGTAATTTTTAAACTTGAATATATGGACCAAAATGGTCCAATCAGTAACCATTTTCTAACAATCGGTCTAATCAAATGTCCATAAGTCCCATACGAAAATATATATGCAGATGCTCAATTTTGACATCATCGAAGGAACCTTAATTTAAAATGTTTAATATAAAATAACTTATCAATACAAAAATATTTAACAAGGTCATTAAAATTTTCATACTGTAAATTCTTGATCTTCAATCACAATACAAAAACATACCTACTCCTTTAG
>JAGRMV010000022.1 GCA_020441045.1 Deltaproteobacteria bacterium
CAGACATACCACCAACAGAAACACGTTGAATAATATTATAATCTTGAAATGGCTGATTGAAATTTCTGCTCATTTTGTTTGTTCCCAACAGAACTTATGTTACTGTAATGCTCTAACGTTATATAAACGAAAGGGCGTACGTAATTTTATATTTCTACGTGTTGTATGCTGCATGTTGTACGTAAAAATATAAAATCACGGGACTAATGAATAGTATGTCACGTTTTTTTTCTTTTTCCATTTTTTTTGATTATCTGATCGTAGTTGTATGTGCATGTGGATTGTACAATTTGGCGCAGGCAGATGACTACAATATTACTTCTCGAACTTTTTCAGGTATTGGCTCCGATTTTTTTTACACCGATGACGGACAGTACCTGCCACACCAAACCTGGGGTTTTCGCTATTCCTTTGCGTTTGAAAACAACCCTCTCTCATTACGTGATAATGCAGGCAACCATCTATTGTATGTTATTGACGAGCGATATTATTCAGAGCTGGCGGTGGAAAAAAACTTTGGTATTTTTGAATGGGGTATCGCGCTTCCGATTATTTTCCAGGATAGCGTCGGGTGGCCCATTGCTGGTATCACCAATTTTAGCAATCATGGCATTGGTGATGTGCGTGTATATTCGCGTGCTAGACTGCTCGGAGACCAGGATTCGGTTTTTTCGCTGCATGCATCTGTCGGGCTTTTGGCCCCAACGGCCAATGTTACCTTTGCGTCCAATCAAAATTTCTCAGCTCAGTCCAAACTGACGTTTGTTACCAACTTGCGCTATCTTAGATGGGTGTTGCATTTTGGCAGTATCATCCGGGAGTCAGTAACTTTTGCCAACCAACAGGTCGATAGCGGTTTTGTTTATGGTGGAGGGGTATCGTTGACCTTGCCTTGGATAAAGAGTTTATCGATTTTTGCAGAAGCCACCTGTGAAACCCCTTCTTTTAAACTGCAAGACGATGATACTACGCTATTTGTAAATGGTGGGGTGCGGGTCAAAATATCCAAAGTCATGGATATACAAGCGGGCTACGGGCATTCCGTTATTTCAGGTTTTGCAGGAACCGATTCTAGTGCAATGCTATCGATACGCTTTCGTACACGGGAAAAACCTTCGATCGAGCGTCCCGATGGTGTTGACGTAATTGGCAATGAACTTGTCTTAGAACCGCCGCTTTTATTTTTGCCCGAAAGTGATCAGGTTGATCCAATGAGTTTAACTGTCGTTGATACATTGGTACAAACCCTTACGAGCAATCCTAATATTCGCCTTTTAGAAATCGATATATTTGCGAACTGGGATGAAAGTGCTGCTGCAGATTTGCATCTTGCCTCACAGCGCGCAAAAAAATTACAAGAAATATTTGTCGACAAAGGCATCGAGCCAGGCCGTGTTCGTGCCAAGGGTATGCTGCCTTATCCAAGTAAAAATAGCAGTGAAAAAACCACTTTGACTGCGCAAAGCCAAATCAAATTTAGATACTATTTGGAGGAGCAATGAAAAAAACGAGCCTATGGGTTTTTTTAAGCGTTTTTTTTGCCTATACAGTTGTGCTGGCACAAGATTTTGCTTTGACTGCAACCATAGAAGGCGCCACAACCGCAGCCATTGGTGAAGATGGCATTGATGGCAATAATACGACAACATACGCCTTGTCTTTTTCACCGCTTCTTACAGTCGGCAGTATTTTAATTGATTTTAGTGCATTTGGCACCGGTGATGGCAATGGCATTGATCTAAGCAATGTATCGACAAATTTAATTGGCGGTGATGTAGATGCAGATGCAATCGGTTTGTTGGGCGCGGTATTGCCTACGGATATTCAAAAAGATAACGACGATAAAACCATTCTTATTACCTTAGCGTCTGTCACGACCTTGGGAAGCACCATATCGATTGAAATTGAAGATATCCAAAACCCTCCCTGTACAGTTTCTGGAAATGTCGTGGTCACGGTTGAAAATTTACTTTCATCAACCTTACAAGGAAATACTACTTTAAGCTTTACAGGTTCGGATACGGATACAGACGGTGATGGACTATCAGATGGTTTTGAAATTTATTATAGCAACGGCGCATCTCGTGGCGACACCGATGGCAATCTCCTTAAAAATGGTCACCTGGATCCAGATGTAGTCAATGATCCTACGCTAGATATAGATGGCGATGGCTTTGGCAATCGATTAGAGTTTTTAGGATGTACAAACCCGACCGATAGCGCGTCAAAGCCCGCCGCCACCGATGATGACGGAGACAATATCTATGATGTCGAAGAGTCTTTTCCTGGGCAGGAACTCGATACCGATGGCGATACCATTGCTGATACAGAGGATGAAGATTCGGACAATGACGGGACATCGGATGCCGATGAAGCCGGTGATAATCTACCACAAACGTTGGCTATAGATACCGATGGCGATGGAGTACCAAATTTTCAAGATCTAGATGCCGATAATGACGGAGTAGCAGACACCGATGACAACTGTATCTTGGTAAAAAACAGTGACCAAGCAGACACCGATGCCAATGGTATTGGTGATGCCTGCCAGAATGATAGTGATGGTGATGGTATTGCCGATAATATAGATAACTGTATAAACATTGCCAATCGCGACCAAGCCGATCTTGATGACGATGGCAAAGGCGATGTTTGCGATGAAGATGACGACGATGACGGTATTGTCGATGGCAGTGACAATTGTCCGCGCGTGGCCAATGCTGATCAAACCGATACCATAGGCAATGGTACGGGTGATGCTTGCAATTTCGGCGCTTTTTTTGCCGGTGGCCAAGGCTGCCAATCCAAATCAACCGGTTGGTTGCAGATTCTGCTTTATTTGTTGGCACTGATCCCCACGCTTTTATTTTATCGGATCCGAATACGTTACAAGTAAGCTATCTTTATATAATTATGATCGATGCGCTTCAAATGATGAAAAAATTCATTATACTTACGGTATGATCAAAAACGCAATATGGCTTTGGCTGTGTCTATGGGTAATGGTTTCTATCGGCTGCACACCGAAAAATATGCCACTAGAAACTGGTGGCATAGAGTTTTCTTTCCCGAAAATTCATGCAACGGATTTACCACCCTCGAAGGCAAGGGCAGTTTCGGTCATGCTGCGCTTGGCATCAAGCATAAGCAGTGGCTTAGTTACAAAGACATCGGCCACTGCAAAGGCAACGCCCAGCTTTTGTGCGTAATGTATTAAGATCCAGGGGCTTTACATTTTTTATGATGTTGCCCTAGCGCATGGGTCGAAACATGCTAAAAAGTCAGTTGATAGCCAACCTGTAACGGCCCTTGGATGTACAAAGCAGATTGTTTGCGATGCTGCTTTCGGTAGGCTTGATTGTAGTTGTTAAAGAAAGTGTTGACATTACTGCGTGTCGGGCGAATCAATAGTCCAATTGCCGTACCCGTTGCTGCAATGCCTGCACCGACCATCAAGACAATACCGCTAACAGCACCGGCATCACTATCATCATTTAGTTCGGCATTGACTCTCATAGAACCACCCAACGCCACTACCCCACCACCGACGATCAAAGATGAAATCAGTACAATATTAGATGTACGTTTTCTGTTTTGTAGTTTTTGATAAGCCGGTTGCATCATGAAATAAAGATCAGGATGATCTTGCAGCTTGTGCATCAATAAATCTACATTCGACAGCGTTGGTGCATAAAACAGTTTTGGTGTTGGCTCGGGTTTTTCTTGGCTATAGGCCGGCGCTACAAACATATACATGCATAACAAGGCGATCAAAAACAAGAGGGATGGGTTATTTTTCATAGCGCACCCCGATTTTTGCAAGACATTGTTGTAGATCTTGCTTGGTTTCATTGTTTGGATGGCCTACGGGTAAATAACCCTTTTTACCTTTGTTTTGACCAACAAAATGCATGCTGTACATGCCGACTCCACTAGAACCTGTTTGAGCATGCAGAGGATTATCGAAATCTAATGTATCCGGGTTAGGCAAAAGATTTTGGATTTTATTATCTATAAACAAAGCTTTGCTTGGATCTGCAATGCCAAGGTGATCCAAGGTGTATAAATAAATTCCCTTTTGCGGTTTTTTATACGCTAGATCAAATTGATGAAGTGGAGCAACTTCAGATGATATAAAGATATGTCCGTCTCCATCACCGAACACATCATCATCAAAAACAGTATTGAAACCACAGGCTTGTCTTCTTGCCCGCGACATCTCACGAGAGTCATCTGATAAAATAGCGATATGATAACCCTGCTCTTTAAGAGATTTGGCGACATCAATGATTTCATTGTTGCAGAGGTCTTTGTTTTTTGGGCCTTTTAATATCATTTTGATCAATGTCTTTTCCCAGTTTTTCCAATTCTTATCTTTTCGAATGACTTCAAAAGGAACACCTGCGTCTAAAAGTGCTATATGCCAGTAAAAAAGATCAGCGTGCTCACCCAAATCAACTTCTCTTCTTCCTAGGTTTAAATCGGAGGGACTTTTGATATATGGCTGATATTTATCAGTAAGATATTCTCGTACCGGCGCTCCTAAGTCATATGCTAACACACCACCGACATCGAAAATGATCCATTCTAAATCTGGTTTGGACTGGTCAGGTGTGACAGGTTTTGCATCAGGCCCGTAGACTTCACATGCTTGTGATAACGAAAAGCTTAAAACAAATACCATCGCAGAAGTGATGATTTGGTAAATATTGGTCATGGTTATATCCCCTTTTTTTATTTTTAGAATGATGCGCGTAATAGGAGCAAAGCGTGTGCCAATACAGAAAAACAAAAAAATACTTTAATATTAAATAGTTAAAAAACAATACCTTGTGTTGAATCTCGGTATTTTCCGGTATTTTTCGGACGGTTTCAATTGTTGTATATCAACAAGTGCTTTTATAGCTCTTTCATATATATTAATGCCGTGCCCTCAAAGAAAACTTACAAACATCTCGCTGTTATCTTTTGCAGCTGTATGGTTGCGTTTTTTTCTTGGATCGTTTTAAACAATGCATCTGACCAAATTGGGCAAAAATTCCCCGGGTATGTTGTATTTCAGAATCAAATAGTTGGATCGTTTTATATGCCATATTGGCAGGGGCACAAAAAAGGCAAAGTCTATCATAGCATTGTGCAAGAAGCGCCTTCACCCGAAACAGCAAGTATCTTTAGCTTAGGGGATTATATAGGGGTAGTGGTTCTGCCAGTAGTATCAGGCTTGCTTTTTTATATCTTAGGTTTGGTGCTGTATTACTTTTCGCCATTGATGCAAGGCAGGCAATGGCTATTGCTACTGCATTTGGCCATTGCTCTGTACTTGATTTTAAGTCCGGATTTTCAAATGACATATCGTTTGCAGCCGATATTTATGCTAGCTTTTTCGATGGCACCCGCGTTGGCCATACAATACGCCAGATTGTTTCCCATGCGCCAGGAAAAAAAAGTGCTGTGGCCATGGGTGATCAGTATGCTGTTTTTGTTGATGCATGCAGGCCTATTTCGTTACCCAGAAAAATGGCTATGGGTAGAGAAATTACTGGTCGGGTATATTGTATTTTCTTATGGCTATTGGATTTTACAACAAATCATCTACATTAGAAAGTACCCTCAAGATATACAAACCATTGTTGTAAAATATCAACTCAAGGGTCAGTTGATGGCATTTATTGTTCCACTTCTAGCAGTGATTGCTATCTTTATCTATGACGTTGCGATTCCGCTTAATTTTCTGGCACCATTAACGATTCTTTTTCCGCTTTTCTTTTTTGTAGGTGTGCTCTTAGGAAAAATACAATCAGATAAAATGCAGTTTGCACAAATCGAGCGCAGAGCACTGCTTGGAAATGTGATGACAGGATTGGCGCACGAAATCAATAATCCGCTTCATTTTATTTATGCAGGCGTAGATCCCCTCCGAGAAAATATCATGCATAAAGGTGATCCTGCAGCAAGTATCGAGTTGGTTGATGCCATTGAAGAAGGGGCTGTGCGTATCAAAAATATACTGCAAGCTTTGAGATTTTATGCACATCCTGGTGATCGTAGTGTTAAGCTAGAAAACATCAATGAAATCATTGAGCAAAGTCTACATCTACTCCGCCCATTATGGAACAACAAGGTCACACTTGTGGAAAATTTTCTCTTACAAGATGAAGTACAATGCAACAAAACTGAAATAGGACAGGTTATTATGAATCTTTTAAACAATGCTACCCAAAGCATTGAAACCCAAGGCAGTATTTATATTGATACCAAAAAAATAGATAACACAGCGAAAATTATTATCAAAGATACAGGTGTGGGTATAGATGCTTCTGTACAAAAAAGAATATTTGATCCATTTTTTACAACAAAAAAACCTGGTAGTGGCACGGGTTTGGGATTGTCAATTGTACAAGATATTATGGCGAGGCATAATGGCAATATTTCTGTGGAGTCCGAAAAAGGAAAGGGGACAACGTTTATTTTAACGTTGCCATTATAATGACGACAATTTTTCGACCTACAATATTATATGTCGATGACGAACCTGCCAATACACTTGTTTTTAAAAAAACATTTGAGCATGATTTTTTGGTCACCACCGCGCAGTCCGGTGCTGAAGCATTGGCAAAAATAAAGGAAAAACAATTTGTTCTGTGCATGATGGATCAACGTATGCCAGAGATGAACGGTATTACACTATGTAAACATTTATTAGAGGTAAGTCCTGAAACAGTACGTGTGATGGTAACCGCATATCAAGAACCACAACTTTTACTAGATGCAATCAATCAAGGGCATGTGCACAACTATGTGGTCAAGCCTTGGAAAAAAAAGGATTGTAAAGAAGTCATACAGCAAGCTTTTGCCTATTATAAAAGCCGGATGCAACAAGTAAAAAATCTGCAAGAACGAGTAGCAGAATTAATCGATATCAACCAAAGGCAGCAAAAAAATTTAGTTAAGCAAGACTTTGTAGGTCAGGGCATTGAACAAATCAAAAGCCAAGTTTTGCAAATTGCTCCCACGCCTTCGACGGTCATGATTTATGGTGAGACGGGCACTGGCAAAGAACGACTTGCACACTTTATTCACCAACATAGCAATCGATCTGAGCAGCCATTTATACCAATTCATTGCGCTGCATTGGCCGAAAATTTATTGGAATCAGAGCTTTTTGGTTATGAAAAAGGTGCATTTACAGGGGCGGAGCGCAGTAAAAAAGGTTTATTTGAAATCGCCAATGGGGGGACAGTTTTTTTGGATGAAATTGGTGAAATATCTGAAGCCATGCAAGTTAAATTGCTTCGGGTTTTACAAGAAAAACAAATTCAAAAAATTGGTGCGACCCATCAACAGAAAATCGATATTCGCATTATTGCCGCGACTCATAAAAACCTACAAAATGAAGTTCACAACGGTAGATTTCGTGCAGATTTGTTTTATCGTCTGCATGTCATACCGATAAAAATGCCAGCCTTACGCGATCGTATGCAAGACCTGCCCACGCTTATACAAACGTTTGTGGATCAATTTAATCAAGACCTCCAAAAAAATATTTCTTTTTCTAAGCAAGCAATCGAGGCATTGCAAAAATATGATTGGCCAGGCAATGTACGAGAACTACAAAATGTCATTGAACGCGCAGTAGTTTTAGCATCGCCAAACACAGAACTTTCTGAACAACAGTTGTGTTTTGCGACCGGCATAGCGTATCAACAAGATACTGTTACACTGCGTAACAGTTCAACATTACGCGATAAAATTGCGCAGCAAAAAAAACAAGAGCTGGAACATATACTGCTGCAAGCACATGGCAACATCGCACAAGCCGCAAGAGATTTAGGCGTGGCTCGTTCAACGCTTTTTGATCAGCTCAAAAAATATAACCTGATATAACATATTGATATCACTATATTATGCTTTTGAATCTCCTGTGTATGTTTGAATAAATCTTCAGGATGTAGATAAATTATACCCTATGTTTGCATTATACATAGGTATACTATATATAGTAAAAAATGAAAAAAAAATGGGTGATACTTTTTTTGTGTGGATTTGTGATGCTGCCACAACAAGCATGGTGCCAAGCTGAAGAGTTTATTGATCAGTATCTTGCAGTATTGGAATTGGTGCGCATCACCGAGGTACGAAAAGAGCAGCTGCAAGATCAAGTTCGCATGGATCGAAATTATACGGATATTCAGTTATCCCTATTGCCTGAACTTTCTTTTTTAGATTATCAATTTCCTGGCAATGTTGCGTTTGATCAAACTACGTTTGATTTGGGTAGCACTGTTCGAGCTGATTTACCGTCAGGCACAGAGCTGCTTTTGCGGCATCAGTTGAGTATCGCCGATCGTAGTGATGAACTGGATAACCAGGAAAATACCTTTACTTCATTGAACTTGAAGCAATCTCTATATCGCAATTTTTTTGGCAAACAATACAAGCTCGCGGCCAAATTAACTGAAAATATCGGAACCCGGCAAATCAATGCTTCCAAAGGCGAAGTGCTGCGTGGATGTCATCAAGCATATGAAAAATACAATCAATGGATGTATAGCAGCAACCGACAAGCGATTTATCATGAAATTTTGCAACACAGTCACTCCATTTTTAAAGATGCGCAAAATAAATATAAGCAAAAAGTGATGAATGATCTCGAATACCAGCAGATCAAAATCAATTACCTGCAATCAGAAAACGATAAAGTCCGAGAAGATCATCGTTTGGCGAACATTCAAACAGAAATTTATGCGTATAAGCCCGACACCCATAAAAACCAAACACTATGGCTGGGATTGCCGGATCTAGAAAAATCCATCGCCCAAAAAAACCTAGCAGAATTGGTAATGTTCTATAGTTTACAAAACCAACAGGTGAAACAAAACAATGGCTGGGATGTTTTATTAGGTGGAAGCATAGGACGTAACAAGCGTAAAAATGATTATTCATTCAGTGTTGAGGGAGATAACACACGTGACCAATATGGTGTCAACCTTGAATTACAAGTACCCTTGTATCAAACCAAAAACCGACGTGATCAGTGGAACACGCAGTATCAAAAAGAAATGGCGAAACTCGAACTGGATGCGCTGCAAAAAAAATTGAGCATCGAACAACAGGTGTTTATGGAGACGCTAGCGCAGGTTCAAATACAGCAACAACGCCTGCAAGATCAAAATGAAGATTTTCAAAAATTAAACAATTTGGCTTACAGAAGATTTTCAAAAAGAAAAATTCGATTTGATCAATATCAAGACATTCAAAATCAATATGCTTTTCATCGCCTGGCGCAAATAGAATTGATGTTTCAATACAATCAACAAATTTTAAATTGGGCCAATATGATTCAGTCACCTGTGGACTATTGTAAAAAGTGGGTACTATGAAGAAATTATTCGAGTATTTTATTGATCAATCTTTTAAGGTAAATGCGATTAGTTTTTTTGTTTTGCTGGTAGGAGTGATATCCTTTTCAGGTATTCCCACACAGTTGATCCCGGAAAATCTTGATCATAACGTATATGTTAACATCAATCATGATGGTTATGATGCCAAAACCATGGAAACACAATACGGTTTTCCATTGGAAGAACAGTTTTTACAAATTTCGGGTGTGACTGATTCGCGCACCTATATTGGCAAAGGTTGGATCAGCTTTTATATTCAACTGAAGCGGCAGGATTTACATGAAGAAATAGAAAAAAAAGTAAGAGACATTGTAGACCCGATTGCATCGGAATTACCCAATGGGCATCGTGATCTCTCCTATGAAAATGATTGGAACGACAGCTCAATTGGCAATATCACCATGTATGGTTTTGATTTTGATCTGCAGGAAGATCGTGAAAACGCGCGCAAAATACTCACCCGCATGTCAGCGATTGATGGCGTAAAATCCATTGAGTCGACCATTCCGGAAAAAAATATTTTTATCAGTTTGCGTTCGAATGCCTTGATCACAACAGATATTTCTGTTGAGCAAGTACGCATGGTTATCCGAGATCATTTAAAGGTTCACTCCATGGGCAGAGTACGTAAAGGCAGTGAAATGATTCCGGTACAATTACAATCACAAATCGAAACCTTGGATCAGCTTAAAGAAATTGTTGTGCTCAATCGGCAAGGGTTTTCAAGAAAATTGGGTGAATTGGCAGATATATCGTTTAAAACAGCGCCCCCTTCTCTTTTGCGGTTGTACAAAAATAAAACGTATTGGAATTTTGATGTGTTTCAAGAAAGTGATGCCAATATTGTTGGAACCAGCAGAGCTATCCGTCACGTTATCAATGAAGTCAATGCAACGCTACCTGAAGGCAAAGGTCTGGCACTGTCGTGGGCGGTCGATGGGTTTTTATCCAAACAACTAAAACTGCTTTATAGCAATGCCTGGCTTGGTTTTGTTTTGGTCTTTGTTATTTTGTTTATGTTTTTGGGTTTTCGCATGGCCACACTTGTGACCCTGGGTATCCCACTGGCATACGCAGTGTCTTTATCGATCATGCGTTTGTTTGATGTGCATATTGAAGTGATATCTGTCACTGCCTTGATTGTGGTCATTGGTATTTTGGTCGATGATGCCATTGTTGTATCCGAACGATATTCTAAACTTATTTATAGTGGTCTTGCACCTAGACAAGCCGCCATTGTTTCAGTGCAATCTACTTTCTTTGCTGTCACTGGATCGATTGTTACGACCATGATCGCCTTTGCGCCACTGGCATTTTCAGAGGAAACCCAGTTTTTTTATGGATTTTTTATCATTGTAGCTTCTTGTCTTTTCGCCAGTTGGCTTGAATGCTATTTTATTTTACCCAACCACTTGGCACATTTTATCAAAACGCCATCCAAAAAATTGGCAAGCAAAAGCTATCAAACTATTCGTGATGGTTTTGGCGTGTGTGTTGAAAAACTACTTCGCGTGCGATGGGCGGTGCTTGCGCTACTACCAGTTGTATTTTATTTTGGTGTAACCAAAATTTTAAGCCCTGTTCCTAAAGAGTTCAATGGTTTAGGAATAAGGTTTCCGATGCTTTCTGTATCCATTGATTTTGATGAGCCCTTAGAATTTGCACAAGGACAACAAGAACTACAACCACTTGTGGACATGTTAGAGAGCCAGGAAGGGGTTGAACATGTTTTTGTGCAATTAGGTCGTAAGAGACAACGACATCAACGTATAGAAGGCAAAGAATATGCAATGATTCGCATTGCCTTCCCAACAGATATGGACTTTCCAAAAAAAATCATGGAGCGGTTGCAAGAAAAAATATTAGAGACCATCCCAACCCTGGGCATGAAACATGTAAAAAATCACTATATTTTTGAAGGCTACAGCGACCGGTCTGATGAAGAACGAACGGTCAAGTTATTTGTCTATGATCGTGGTCAAATCAATTATCAAAATTTGTTACAGGATATATCCAAACATATTCAGGAAATACCTGGCATTGTACAAATCAATATGCCGGAAAACACATTTGAAAATGGCTTTGAATTTGTTCCTGATATGAAAAAATTACGATTGCATGGAATTTCATTGGATGATTTTGAAAACCAAATTGCGCCATGGTTGACCTATCGGAGAGTAGATCGCATTTTTTTTGCATCTGAAGATATTGATGTGCACCTTGGGATCAATGATCCCTATTACAATGAGTTAGAAGCCAAGGATGAATATTATTTGCTCAATAGCAATGATGTTTGGGTTGCGATCAAAGAACTAGGGACATGGAGACAAGTCGAGCAGTTCAAGCGTTTAAATCATCGTGAGGGGGAGCGTCGCATTGATATCGATATTCAAGTTGAAGAAGATATAAAAAGAGAAGAAATCAAAGAAGTGCTAGAAGAAAAAATCAAACCCGTTCAGGAGCAATATCCCCAAGCTTATTTGGCCTTTCATCATCGAAGTGAAGAGGAAGCCAAAAACGAGCAATCTTTATTGCAGTCGTTTTTACTGACAGTTATTGGCATTTTCTTTATCTTGGTCTTGATCTTACAATCGTTTTCCTTTTCAGTATTTGTTTTGTTGGCGCTACCTTTCGGAGTGCTTTTTGCCATTGCTGCCGTCTATTGGAGCGGGGAATCTTTAACGATGCTCAGTTTTACTGGGTTGATTGGTATGACAGGTATCGCAGTCAACGACTCTTTGCTGCTTTTATGTACGATCAAAGAAGAGGCCAGTCAAATCAAAGATCGGAGCCAATTGGTACTTGCATCGGTCAAAGATCGTTTCCGCCCGATTGTGATTACAACGGTAACGACCATCGGCGGGTTGCTTCCCATGATGTATGGTATTGGTGGGGACGCAGGTTATACCAAGCCATTGATTGTGACATTGGGTTGGGGCATTGTTGGATCAACGTTTTATTGTCTTTTGATTTTGCCATTGGTGGTGCGAGGGTATTATGATGTGTTTGATTTTATGCCAGGACTTTTTGCTAAAATAAAGCGTAAACGCGCGTAGCATTTTTATATAAGCCTATATAATAAGTGGAGATGTGGCATGCCTGATAAGGGTTTTCAAATAGCTGCGCAAGTTTTGAAAACCCTTATCAGGCATGCATCTAGAAAAGAAAATCATTGTCTTGGGGTGGATAGGTAAAAAGGCAGGGACAAGGCGGTTATGCGCCTTGTTTTGATGATCTGAACAGGTGGTGATAAACGGGTCTTGCTAGCTGTAGTGGTTGTGATAGTCTGCTGTTTATGATGCGTATTGTGTTACCCGCCTTGATTTTTTTACAGGCTTGCACGCTTTCTTCTGAGTATAAGCAAGCAGATGCGTTGGTGCGCGAAGGCAAATTTCATTCCGCCATCGAGTATTATTTATCCTTTGTCAAAGAAAATCCCGATCATGAGCGGGCGCCGTTGGCTCTTTTGGAAGTGGCGAAATTGCAAGAAACCATTCTTGATGATGTCGATCAAGCCATTGCGACATATCGTAGTTTGGTGCATCATTATCCGATCAATAACAGTACCGTACAAGCCCAGGAACAATTGGCCAAAATCTTTAAAAACAAAAAAAATGACTATAACCAAGCCTTAACCGAATTTGATAAATTATTGCGGGCGGTGCCATCGCATGAAAACGCGCCGCGATTTCAGCTAGAATTATCGGACTGCTATACCTTGCTGCATCAATATGAACAAGCTGATCTAGAATATGAGACGTTGATCGAGCTTTATCCAAACTACGCTGAATTAGACGAGGTGTTTTTTAAAAAAGCCAATAACAATTATATCGCTGGCGCCTATCAGAAAGCGTTGGATGATTTTGAAAAAGTCATTCATGGGTTTCCTGATTCGAAATACAAGATCGAAGCACTCTTTGGCATGGGATCAGCCTATGAAGAGATCGACGAATTCGAAAAAGCAAAAAAGTTTTATGAACAGGTTAAAGACCACTACCCATCTCCGAAGGTCGTGGAAATCCGTTTACAAGGCCTAAAAAACCGCAAAAACAATAAGAAAATTTAATTTTACTTATCCATGCCAAAATTGCGGCAAAGTCTCATAACAGCTTTTATCTTTTATGGATATTTCTACCGACACTGGTGGAGATCATACGTTTGAATAAATTCATACAACGCGTGCTCTGGGATGACGATGTCAACAGTATTGTTGTCTAAGTCGATAAAAGGATCATTAAAATAATCAAGCTTGACAGGCACACCTGCAATATCAATATAGAGTTGCCCACGGATGACAAATGAATCGGTATCAAAGTAGCTGACATGCGCAATGGAAAATTGTGTTGGGTTGTATGTATCGAGGTCGTACTCGATTTCATAACAGGTCCGATCGGTAAACATAATATCGTTAAGTACCTGATAGGTATAAGGCTGATTGGCTTGCAAGGCATCCATCGATTGCGCAAAGGCAAAAGTATAACCAAGACAAGTTAGAATAAAAAAACAGTGTTTATGCATCATAGATCCCCCCAAAATAAAAAAACAATGTAGCGAAAATGATACGATGCTGTCAAGCCTTTGTTTTTATAGATCGTGGTGTGATGATGTGTAGAATTGCGACTGATCTTGATTTCTATGGACATTTGCGTTGCGCTCTTATAGTTTTTCACCATGTCAACCGGTCCACTTTCAAAAGAACTTTTCAATGCTGCCAAAAACTTGATGCCTGGAGGGGTGAACTCACCCGTGCGTTCATTTGCTTCGGTTGGTGGTGAGCCGTTTTTTGTCGAAAAAGCCAAAGGCGCAATACTCACCGATGCCGATGGCAATGATTATATCGATTATGTGATGAGTTACGGTCCACTTATTTTAGGACATGCGCACGAAGATGTTTTACGAAAAGTGCAAACCACCATGGCGCGAGGTCTGACTTTTGGCGCGCCAAATGGTTTAGAAATTGAATTGGCCAAATTGATTTGTGATCGGGTGCCTTCGGTTGAGATGGTGCGTTTTGTCTCGTCTGGAACCGAGGCCACCATGAGCGCGATTCGACTCGCACGTGGCGCCACCAACCGCAGCAAGATAGTCAAGTTTCATGGTAACTACCATGGTCATGGCGATTCTTTCTTGGTGCAAGCTGGATCGGGTGTGGCTCAGCATGGTATTGCAGGGTCTCCTGGCGTACCAGAAGATATCGTTAGTAACACAATCAGCTTGGCGTTTAACGATATTGAGCAGCTCAAACAGGTGCTTGCTGCCAATAGCAAACAAATTGCCGCCATTATTGTTGAGCCGGTATGTGGCAATATGGGCGTGGTGCTACCCAAAGAAGGTTATTTACAAACCATGCGCGAGCTTTGTGATCAGCATGACATTGTGTTGATTTTTGATGAAGTCATGACAGGTTTTCGAGTCAGTCGTGGTGGCGCCCAGGAATATTTTGGTGTTACGCCAGATCTTACCTGTATGGGCAAGATCATCGGTGGCGGTATGCCTGTAGGTGCCTATGGCGGCAATGAAAAATTAATGAAACAGGTGGCACCCGTTGGTCCAGTCTATCAAGCCGGGACATTATCGGGCAATCCTGTTTGTATGGCTGCAGGGATCAAAACGCTCAAACTGCTCAAAGATCGTGAAGTGTATCAAACCCTAGAGTACCGGACCAAATTCTTACGCGACGAAATGGTCAACATTGCGCAGCACCATGATGTTCCCCTAACAGTCAACCATATTGGCTCGATGATGACGCCGTTTTTTACCGATCGATCGATCAACAATTTTGAAGACGTCAAAGCAACCAATCAAGGGCGCTATCAAAAATATTTTCACTATATGTTAGATGAAGGTGTGTTCATTCCACCCTCCCCATTTGAAGCCTGGTTTTTATCCATTGCGCATACCGAAGAGCTTTTGAAACAAACGGTGCAAGCCCACGAAGCCGCGATCAAAAAACTCTAAAAAAATCTATCATAGTACTACGTATAGATCGTATCAAAATACTTGCTGTTGCACGTGTGCAAACTTTAAGCGCGAGGACTTTTAAATTCCTGCGTAATAGGTTGCCGATGTGGTGCAAGCAAAGAAAACGGTATTTGTTTTTCTGCATCACCACGAATAAAAAAGCGATAGGGGTGGCCGTCAGCAATCTGGCCATTTTCGATAAGGCTTGCAGAAGCGCAGCCGAGTACTTCTTTTTGGGCTAACAAGATGCATCGGTACGGTTCCTTCGGCAAAAAGATGTAAATCATGCTGTCATCATCATCGTATATATAAGTGCCCTTACGTATCTCTGAACCTGGGCGAAGACTTTGTACGATGCTATCATCTCCTGACGAAATTTCTAATGTCATGGCCGCATCGATTGTAGGTTCTTCATACATGTTGGCAAATTCAAAAATGGTATACACGCCGGTATGATCATCGTTTAAAAATGAACTTTTGACGTAGTTGACTTGTATTTGATCTGCAGGCCATTGGACATGCCACGATTCGATGGTCGTCATTTCAGGTGAGGAAGGTATAGAATCATTGTATTGATCTAGATCAATGATGGTAAGCGGCGGATTTTCTCCAACATGTGCGGCCTCTGTCCAATGGCCTTGAAAATCCCCTAATGAGACCATTTGATCACGATACTCCGAGCGAGGGAATAAATAAGCTTCTTGTAAAAGTGTGAGACTGACGGCCTGAAGTATCTCAAGAGCGTCTGTTTGCTCTTGCTCAACATCAGTAGAGTCGTTTTGCGCATATCCAGATTGAAATAAAAAACAAGTAAGAATAGAAAAAACCAAAAATTTCATTGCAGTCCCCCTTTGTATAGGATTTTATCTAACGCAATGCTCAGTCGATTGCAAGTGATTTTTAATGTGAAACAACCTGCTGCCTAAGTGCAGCGCTATTTGACATCGAAATTGCGCTGGATTTCGGTTGGCGCATATCCAGTTGGATAACGGTGTTCTTGGGTGACTTTGAGGATACATTCAGTGGTTTGCGCGTGAGCTGGGGTGGCGGCGGCGATGATGTTTTCGTTGAGGCCATTGGTGTTGATGGTCCATGAGAGACCAATTGTCATCGGCCGTTTTTCCTTTGGGGCACGCAAGAAACATTGTTTGTAATACGGCATGTACATTTCGATCATGGCGCGCACCATTTTTTGTGGCATCAGCGGCACCAAGCGAACGGCATTGCGTGACAGGGGGTGTTTTTGCAGATCAGTGACATTGTAATCCTGCAGGTCAGACTCAAACACGACAAAAACAATGCCCATCTCTGGTTTGGGAAAAGTGATCGAGGCAATGATGCTCTTGATACAATCAATGGCGTCGTTTTTGGGTTTTTGCGCTGCATGGGTCGCAAATGGAATGGCTTTGCCATCCGGATCGATTTGAAATTGCAAGGCAAGCGTATCAAAAGCGCCAGGGATATGAAAAAGGTATTCTTGGTGACAGCTGCGCAATTGTTTGCGATTGGGCGCAATAACTTGATAAACCCGATCGATCGATAAATGCCCCGTAGGATAGTTTAAATAGGGCTTCATCGAGGAGGCATGGCTGCTGGAAACCAAACAACAAAACCCCAAAAAAAAGAAAATAGTACGCATAAACCACGATTCTCCCATAGCGCCCCCACAGTGTCAACCGACTTGGTGCCAGGGGCGGACTGGCACCCTTAAATACGTTCAATTAAGGGGTGAAATATGGTAGAGACAGCGACGTGGCAGAGACGCAAAAAAGTATGGATCATCCAGGTGCGGCCGTTGGTTTTCGTCGTTGGATGATGTGGATAGCGATCATCAGCGCCGTTTTGGCTGGAGCTGCGTATCAGGTCGACTTTGTCCAAGGACATTCCTATGCTGTTGGTAGTGTATTGATGGTGATCAATATCTTTGTCATTGGGAAAATGCTACTGCGTTATTTGCATGAAGATGGTAGCCCTGGCAAGCTGATGACCTTGTTAGCAATCAAGTTTCTGGTCTTGATGGGCATTTTATGGATTTTGCCCAAACTGCTTGGGCTTGAGCTTTTCTCGGTGGCAGTGGGTATTTTTACAGTTGCAATTTTTGCCGCATGCGCTAGTGTGCCGCTGTTAATGGCCCAGCCCAAATAAATTTAGGATGAAAGAAAAAAAGCATTATGAAACATCACCCGTTTACTTTTTTTGAACATTATCTAGCCTTTGCCAATCATGACAATTTGCATATCGTTACATCCGCCTTTATCATTTTGGCTTTGTCATTGATTGCGATTTTGGTGATTTATCCGAAATGGAAGATCATCAACCAAAACATCGTGCCCGAAAAAAAATTCACCATTACCAGTGTTTTTGAATTGATGGTTGAATGGCTTGGCGGTCTTTGTGAAGACGTCATCGGACCTACCGGTCGTCAGTACTTGCCCTTTTGTGGATCGATTTTTATTTTTATTCTGTTTGCCAATTTGCTTGGCTTGGTTCCAGGTTTCTTACCGCCTTCAGAGATGTGGGTGACTGGAACCACGGTAGCGATCATCTCGTTTATTGGATTTAACTATTATGGCATTCGTGAGCATGGTTGGGGTTATTTTGGTCACTTCTTGGCACCCTTAAGTGCCAAGGGCATTCAAAACCCGATTGCGAAAGTGGTGATTTTTCTATTGCTGGTGGGTTTTCAAACTTTTTTTGCCGCAGTGGAAATT
>JAGRMV010000229.1 GCA_020441045.1 Deltaproteobacteria bacterium
TGCAACTTGCGTGACCAAACTTTCAAATCCCTTTGGATCTGTCACAGCCAACTCTGCAAGCATTTTACGGTTGATTTCAATGCCACTGTTTTTTAGTAGCGGAATCAATTGTGAATAAGTCGTACCACAAGCTCTTGCCGCAGCATTGATACGCGTTACCCATAAACGTCGAAAATCTCTTTTTTTGCGTTTACGGCCAACATATGCATATTGACCTGCTTTATCGACCGCTTGCGCAGTGATGGTATAACAATTATTTCTTCTCCCGAAGAAACCTTCAGCACGATCGAATACTCTTTTTCTTCGTCGGCGGGCTTTAAAACCTCTTTTTGCTCTAGCCATGATTGACCTCTCTTGTTGCTATGGCATACTCTCTTAAGTACGCCCTTTTTTTACTGTCCCAGCAAAACTTGCCTTTAGTAAAAATACGCCGTTTCTCCGCGGCTTCGGAATCATTTAACCGTACGGTAACATTTGTACGACTGCACCCATATTCGCATCAGATACGTACAATGCCGTACGACTTTGTCGCTTTGATTTTGTCGTTTTTGCCGTCAAAATATGGCGAAGATGTGATCTCTTCATCTTGGCTTTACCAGATTTTGTCATTTTGATTCTTTTGGCAGCGCCTTTTTTTGTCTTTAATTTCGGCATGTTACAGTCCTTATCTTTCTATTCGCACCAACACTGTTGGCGCAGATCGGTGTCTTATACACGATTTACTCACGTCTGCCAACCCTTAGATGCAAGAGATTTTCATATACTTGATTCATTTACCTAACCGCATGACTACACCATCAGGTTCGTTAGCTGGTCGGCGTTTCATCACAAACAGCGAGAAAAGCTTGCTTATCGTTGACTTCACAAATCATTTCATAATCGACTTTTTTTGATTGATAAACCCGGAGGACGTCCATACCATCTACAATCATCTCAATGATAAAATGCTCCGGATCTTGCTTATCCTGCAATTTCAAAATACAGACATCGCCCCCAGGCGCAATATTTTCAACAGTTACTTGTGAGTCTCGTGTACCAATTCTGCAGCCACCTGCAGAACAGACTGCCATTGCCTGCAAGTGATTGATATCAGCCCCCTCAACTTTGACTGTTAGATATGGCATATTCGGTTCAGCATTGGGATTGATACCGACCGTCACCATTTTTTTGGTCTCACAGGTCAAGTGAAGCAAGTCTTGATCTTCATCCGTAGGCGGTCGTAAAGTCATTGTTCCCATCTCTAGCACCTGACTTTTGACCGAAGGATCTGCCCCAATGACTTGTAAAAGAATTTTGATGCCTTCTTTTGTTTCCTCAACAGGATCACCTGTATACACCATGGTTGTATCCTTGGTTAATGGTAGTTCAGCAAAGACTTCACCATTTTCTTCATGTAAAACAACCAAAAACTGTGGATCCTCAAGTTCAGCCAATAGCTTGATATCAAAACGGATATCAAGGCTGGTCGAATTATTTGCAGTAAACGCATGGGATAAACGAATATGCTTAGCTTCTAGATCCGTGATGGCAACAACAGGTTGCTTTTGATCAGGTGTACAGCTTAAAGCCTGTTGAAATACTGCAACTTTCGACTGTACGTTGTTTTTTCCTGTGACATAAACATACACTCCAAGATACTGCACCTCGTCTTTTGCAAGTACATAATCGCGAAAAAAATAACGCTGCCCCAAGTGTGGATCCTCATTGATACTTCTCTTTGTGGCCTCTTCAAAGCTATCCTTTTCTTTGGAGATCAAAAGTGTTGAAAAACTGGTTTTCTCATCTGCAATTTTCCAAGATGCCGTTGCACTGATCTTACAGCCTGCCACCTCACCATTATCATCGGTGATATAGTCAACATTGTCATATTGCAGTTCTAACTCGGTTGGGGCTTCTAATGCAGTCACCCCTTCAGAAGGGTCAAGATTTTTTACAGAGGGATCCTGCTTGTCCGTATTACATCCAAATAAAACAAGCACGGAAATCACAATCATCCATATGCCGCATTGATTTACCTTAGACACGATACCATCTATGTATCAAAACAACGCGAAATGTCAAGGAAATTCGACAGTTACTACTCCCCTACAAAAGAAAAATACGCCCTTTTATTCTACCAATTACGAATCTTATACGCTGTCTTGAACAATTGTGTAATTTACTCAAATTAGATACTCAAGCTCCCGAGTGTAATTTTCGTCGTTGCAGCTTTACAAAAGTCCCAAAAGGGTGACAAACCTCCGACTCTTCTAACTTCTGCTATTTGCTACTTGCGGCGGCTGAGCTGCTGGCCAAAACCATGGTCATTTGTTTGCCTTCGAGTTTGGGGTGCTGCTCGATCACAGCTGTCGAACCTAGGTGATCTACAATCTTGTCCATTTGGGCTTTACCGACACTAGCATGCACAACCTCACGGCCGCGAAAACGCAAACTCACCTTAACTTTATTGCCTTGCTCAAGAAACTTTACAATACTTTTGATTTTAACATCCATATCATGTTTATCTGTCGTTGGACGCAGTTTGATTTCTTTTACAACAATAATCATTTGATTTTTTTTGGCTTCTTGCGATTTCTTTTTTAGTTGAAATTTGTACTTGCCAAAATCCATGATTTTGCAAACAGGTGGTTTAGCAAATGGTGAAACTTCTATCAGATCCAAGCCATATTTATTCTGGGCCAAATCAAGTGCTTCTCGCGTATCCATCACCCCCAACTGTTCTCCGTCGGGATCAATAACACGCACTTTCGGTATACGAATACGTTGATTAACGCGTAAACCTTTGTCTCGCTCTTTTTTTTGAAAATTACCTTTTGGTTTCACAGATTACTTTTCCTCCAGTTGAAATTGTGCCAACACATCAGCAATGGTTTGACCTTTTTGTTCTTGTCCTTTGGTGCGCAGAGAACAAGTTTGTTGTTTGACTTCCTCATCTCCTACAATCAACATGTAGGGGATCTTATCTAATTGCG
>JAGRMV010000230.1 GCA_020441045.1 Deltaproteobacteria bacterium
ACATTGTAGATCATCGTATTCGTATGCAGGAAAAAGCAATGGAAGGTGTCGACCATTTTTTGTACATTGCAAAAAACAAAAGACCTGAAATCAAACAGCTAGATTATTTGGTGCAGGCCAAAAAATATTTAATGCAAGAAAAGAAAGCGCAATTAAAGCCGGACTTTGGTATTGCCGGAGAATGGAATTTTGGCAGCGCCCCTGGTCGGGAAGACATTGACAACCCTTTTTTGGTCAACTCATACAATATTCATAATGCGGGTGGGACGTTATTTCTAAAACAAAATCTATCATTTCATCGCTTGGATGCTGACTATAAAAAGTCGCGCGCTGCTTTTGAAAAATCAAAGGCAGATCAACAAGCTGCTTTACAGGGTATTGAAGTGCAAATTCGAAATGCTTACACAGAAGTGGTGGCTAAGTATGATTCATTTGAGCACTCGAAAGTGGCTTTTAAAAAAGTGCGTAGCTGGGTTTTGGCAACGACACTTAACTTTGGGGTTGGTGTTGTCCCTCCAAAAGAGCTGGTAGAAGCTTTTGTAGCGTATTCAAAGGTCAAAAACGAATATTTGGATACATTGTACGATTATCAAATCGCAGTTGCGAACCTTGAGTTTGCTGTCGGAGGAGATTAGGCGTAGCTTCTCATTCATTGCTGCCTATGATATAACTCTTCGGAAAATTTTAGAAGACGCGCACATACAGGAGAATAACAATCATGATAAAAAATATAGGCATGTTGATGGTGTTGGTATCATGCGCTGCATGTGGAGGGGCGAAAAATACTCCTTCTGATGTAGAAAAAAAGAAAAATGTCTATCATGTTTTTGATCAAAATATCAAAAAAGATGAAGAAGTGGGACAAAGCGAAAAAATTCAAAGCAATGAAAAAGAAACTAAAAAAGAAGTCACCACAACCGTGGAAACGGCTGAAAAAACAGTAAAAAATAATTCTCCGCTGGCGGTGATTCAACAATACACGTCAGAGTTACAAGCGCTTGATATAGAAACCAAAAATGCAAGCAATAGAGATCAACAGATTTCTAGTAAAGTTCGTCGGTTTTTTGACTTTGATACATTGGCCAAGGAAAGTTTAGGTTCATATTGGCATCAAATCAATAAACATGATCAACAAGAATATTCTGACTTATTCATATCGTTGATTGAGCGTTCTTATTTAGCGCGCTCGAAAACACTCGTTGGAAACTACGACCTTGTTTTCCAAAATGAAAAAATTGTTAGAGATAAATCATCTGTTGAATGTGTGGTAAAAAAAGATGATGTTGACATTGATATTGTGTACCACTTGCATAAAAAGAACAATGGCTGGATGATCTACAATATTGTTTTTGATGATGTTGACCTGATCAAAAACTACCAATCGCAATTTGGTCGGATTATTGAAAAACAAAAATTTTCGGGTCTGGTCAGTACCATGCGCAAAAAACTCAATGCTTCTGAGACAGCTGTAAATTTGTAATTCCCGTATGATTTACGGGATCAGATTGATATGGAGAACACTCCTATATTTATAGATTTATCTCTGCAAGATACGCATTAAAAAAACCTTTCAAAGTTATGCAAGCTATTTTTGCTTTACGAAAAAAAATGGTTTTACAAAACTTTGGATTCGTGGCCCGAAAACCTATCAATTGATGTGGACGTTAGTACAGCTCAATAATTTTATTTTGGGAAACCATGAGTGCGGTAAGGTTACGAATCGCTTCTCGGTTTTTAGAAAAGCCCGTTAGACCCGTTACACCATTGAAATCTTTTTTGCGATAGAGTTCTTGCATGAGCTTGCCACGAGATGAAATTTTTTTGCTGGATAAAATATCAATCAAAAATGTGAGTGAATCAAATCCTTGCGCCTCAAGAATCGATGGTTCATAACCATAGTGCGTATAAAATTGCTGTATAAATTGTTGGACTACGGCAGATTTTTTGCCAATAAAAAATGAATCTAAGAAAAGAGCCCCTTCAAGCTCACCGCCGGTGGTTCCTTTCAAAAGCTCTTGTGTATTCCATAGATTGCTTCCTAACACTTGCACACCTCGTATGTCATGGTATTTCAAGGCTGGTAAAATTTGTCTAGCTCGGTGATGGCCATCAGGTATGAAAATGGCTTCAAAGTCAATGATCGGTGGAAGCTCTTCAGCAGGAAAACAGTTCGGTAATTCAAGGCCTTTTTTCTTTCTTTCATACCAAATTTCACTGTAGCGTTTAGAACACAGTTCCTCGCTACGAAGGGATGCCGGGTAAAGTCCGACAAGTTTTTTGATGGGTTCGGAAAAATGGGTTTGGTCTTCTTGATAACCTTCAGCACCATGAATATTACCGCCATATTTTTCAAATTCTTTCCAAAAAATTTCCATAAATTCTTTACCATATGAAGTTTCAGGATAAAGAATAGCTACACGGTGAATATCCAAAACTTGATTTGTAAGTTGCGCGAGCGCAATGGCTTGTTCTTTTTTGGTGATACTGTTTCTAAATACTGTTTCTGAAACTTCAGTGATGCCTTCTTTTGGACTGAGTGTAATAAGAGGAATTTCTGATGCGGCTGCAAGATCGGCAACACCTTCTGTTTCACGTGAGGTCAATGGTCCGATGATGGCAATGACTTGATCAGTAAAAATCAGTTTTTTGATTTTTTGTCTGGCAATTGTCGGTTGCGACTGGGTATCTTCGACGATCAGTTCAATGGAATTGTCTTGATAGGGCATAGTAAAACTTCCAACGGCAAGGGTCAGGCCATTGAGAACCAGTTGACCAATATGCTTTTGAGGTCCGCTTAAAGGCAGTAATACGCCAATTTTTTTGCCATCGGCTTTGCTGCTCATGACTTCAGCAACGCTTTGTTCTTGCACTTTTTGTGCGTAAGGATGTAGCGGGAAGTACTGCGTATAGTAGCTTTCCCACTTCTGTGCTTTGCG
>JAGRMV010000231.1 GCA_020441045.1 Deltaproteobacteria bacterium
TGCACTTTGTGGCCACCTTCTTTGAGTGTGGCCAAAACTTCATTGCGTTTATCTTCATCAGAGGCATTGATGTTAAAAAATAAAATTTCTGCGCCAGCTGCTGTTAAATCAGCTTTGAGCTGGTCAACGGCATCCATGCCAGCTTTTCGATCAAGATGCACACCACAAATATTCATACCGGCTGCTGCGAGCGCGCGGGCGGTCGCTGCACCAAAACCACTAGAGGCGCCTAAAATCAGGGCCCATTTACCTTGTAAATCTTCAAATTTTGTTTGCATATTTTTCCGTCTCTCTCATAAGGCAGCCCAACTTGAAGACCCACCTTTTTTATCTGCACTTTATAAAAGTTTTATCATCCTACTATTTACAATATTTTTTACATGTCATCGACCGTTTTCGGCTTTCGATGCGGTTATATAACCCAAATCTGCTTCCAGATAAAGGTCCCTTTTTGACGCTAAAAATCAAAAAAATCGCCTCTCAAGGCAGATAACACGTATATCCAAGCTTGCTGGCTTTTAGCATGGGACATGCAATCACAAAAGGCACGTCGCACTGTCGCAATCTCTATTTATTAAATACAATTATATCAATAAGTTATGTGTTTTTCACATCGGCATAGCTTTTGCTGATATAAGCCAAATCGATTGATAAAAGGAAGTACAAACCATGAAAACAACTCTCATAGCTATCACGCTTTACATCACCCTTGGTCTTGCGGGCTGTAATGATGGTGATAAGAAAACATCCACAAACCAAACCGCATCTTCATCGACCTTAGACAAGGAAACCATTGATAAAGAACTCGATACAGCCAAAAATGCATCACAAGCCATGGATGCGCTTCATAAAAAAGCATTGCTCATCACGCAAGAAGCGCTCAAAACACTGTCACCGTTTAAAGAGCACGTCCAAGTTTTTGAATTTCAGAAAAACCCTGCCACGGTGCTCACCCTTACAGAAGATGCTGACAAAGATACCTATACCGGCATGTATCATCTGACCATCATCCAAGACAGCTTCAACTACGCTTGTGTCGATGCGGAAGGTAAAAAAAGCTACCTGGTAAAAAAAGGGGAAATCATCAAAAGCGGTTTTGGCCATGTCTTAGAATGGTATTATGCAATCAGCATTGGAGACAACAACGCAACGCTGAGCCGGTTTGCAAGTGCAGATGGTGAGACCTTTGATGGAGCCTGGCAAGAAAACATGGTCTTTGCGCTATTTTCAAAAGATGGTTTCTTTTTACAAAAGCGATTCCCCAAAGGCAAAGGGCAATACACAGATACGGAAGAAGGCTTGATCATTTCTGCATTCAAAGATGATCAACATACTTTTCATGGACTATATGATCACAACCAAATCAGAACCGAAAACAATGTTGGTGTCGGCTGCAACACCACATTCGAATTCAATCTTGATCGCATTTCTGCACCATAACATGTATAGATCTGGTGGATGATCGAAACAGAAAGATTAAATCTCCGTATTGCGGGGGCTCATGATATCCCTGATATTTTGCAGTTTTATCAAGCCAACAGGGCGCATCTGGCACCATGGGATCCGGTGACACCTCCCGGTTTTTATACTGCGGACTACTGGCAAGAAAAAGTAGCGCAAGCGCAAGCTGAATATCAGCAGAAACAGTCCTTACGTCTACTCTTGCGATTGATGGATGCCCAAACGTTGATAGGCATGGTCCATGTCACCCAAATTGAGCGGGGTCCATTTCAAAACTGTCGCGTCGGCTATAAACTTGCGCAGACTCACCAAGGCAGCGGGTATATGTTTGAAGCTTTGCAGTCTGTCATCAGATACGTTTTTCAAACCTTGCACCTACACCGGATCGAGGCCAACTATATCCCAAGCAACGCACGTAGCGGCAAACTGCTAGAAAGGCTTGGTTTTACCAAGCATGGTATTGCGCCGCAATACCTGCATATTGCCGGCAAATGGCAGGATCATATGCTTACCAGCTTACTCAACCCAGGGTTGGACGCCATACAAGACTGAAACATTTTTCTTTTAGATCGTTTGCCATCTGGCCATTGTTCGCATACCCTTTACACAAAAGGAGGCTTTTATGTCAGCATACATTGATGGTTTTGTGATCCCAGTTCCGAAAGACCGTTTAGAAGAATACAAAAAATTAGCTACACTATCTTGCAAAGTTTGGCTGGAGCACGGCGCCCTGGAATACACAGAGTCCATCGCCGAGGATGTCAAACCAGGAGAACGGACATCGTTCCCCCAAAGCGTAGATCTACAAGAGGGTGAAACTGTGATTTTTTCTTTTATCAAATACAAAGATCGCGCGCACCGCGACGAGGTTAATGCCAAAGCCATGGCAGATCCACGCTTACAAGACATCACACCTGCAAATCTACCGTTTGATGGTAAAAGGCTGATATGGGGCGGCTTTGAAACCTTGATTACAAGTACGCCATAAGCATTTTACTTGGCTACCGTGATGGCAAATGAATGATCATCGCTGTTGACCGGATTGGCCTGCCCTATGGTCATTTGCCAAGGCGAAAATGGGCTGCTATCTGATGATTCGCCATCATAGAAATACGCCATTTCATCATATACCCATTGCGCAATGCGATTGACATCGGTGGGAGACTGATACGTCATATTTTTTTGATAGAAATCGATGACGTGAAACTCGCGAATATTTTGCGACTGGTTGGCTGCTTTGATTTCTTCTTTTCCCAAATAATATGAAAAACGCACGTAATATGAGCTATTGTCGATTTGATACTCCTTGTACAGTGTATCTATGTGAGTAACTCTGCCCATTTTTTCTTCTTCGATCATTTTTTGAATATATCTTGGATAACTTGAAAGCAGTGGTGGGGTGTCCAAGGTGTTGTTTAGGTCCTGCATACCGCCAATCAATATCAAACCACTTTGCTGCTCCC
>JAGRMV010000232.1 GCA_020441045.1 Deltaproteobacteria bacterium
AGATATTGCCAAAGCAACTGTTGGTTTGTGCTTGCCGCATATGGCATGGATGACAGGCAACACCCTCAACATTGATGGTGGCGAAATCATTGTAGATGGATAGGATAGCATCATGGAACGTGTACCATTGACCCGAGAAGGCAAAGAACGCCTGCAAGCAGAACTTAAGCACATGAAAAATGTGCAGCGGCCTGAGATTGTGACAGCCATAGAAGAAGCACGCGCGCATGGTGATCTAAAAGAAAATGCCGAATATCACGCCGCCAAAGAAGCCCAAGGCAAACTTGAAGCGCGGATTTTAATGTTTTCAGATCAACTTTCGCGCGCGCAAGTCATTGATCCTAGCAGTCTGGATAATGATCGTGTTGTATTTGGCTTGGTTGTACGTGTGTTTGATGAAAACGATGAACAAGAAAAAGAATATCAAATTGTCGGAGATCTTGAGTCAGATATTGAAAAGGGCCGTTTGTCTGTGTTGTCACCGATCGCCAAAGCCTTGATCGGTAAAGAAGAGGGGGATGCGGTGACAGTCAAGACACCTGGCGGAACCCGTAACTTAGAAATCATCGAGATCAAACATCCATGAAAATTCCTATCGTATTTGCGCGTCGCTTTGTTGCTGGTGAAACAGCAGATCAAGCCATCGAAGTTGTCAAAACCTTAAATCAAGAAGGAGTCAAAACTTCACTTGATTTGTTGGGAGAAAACGTAGAAAACTTGCAGCAAGCCGATGCTGCTGTGCAAGAGTATCGTGAGCTGTTTGACAAAATAGCAGCTGCGGGCATTGATAGTGGTGTTTCTATCAAATTAACCCAATTGGGTTTGGACTTTGGTTTAGATGCTTGCCTTGAGCGAACCAGCCAAGTTTTGCAAATGGCACAGGAAAAAAAGCTGTTTGTACGGATTGATATGGAGGGTTCTCATTATACCCAAATTACCATCGACGCATTTTTGGCGTTGCTCAAAGATTTTGATCGGGTTGGTATCGTGTTGCAAGCTTATTTAAAGCGCTCCATGCAGGATGTTGCAAATATGGCCAACCATCATGCCTCTGTGCGCGTGTGTAAAGGGGCCTATAAGGAATCAGAATCGATTGCATACCATTCGATGGACGAAATTCGCGCGCAGTACAAAGCCATGGTCATGCATCTGTTGCAAGCCAAGTGCGCAGTGGGTATAGCCACCCATGATGATAAACTGATTGATTGGGCAGTGGCTTGGGTCGAAGAAAACAAGATTGACCGATCTTTATTTGAATTTCAAATGCTCTATGGACTACGCCGAAACAAAGCCAAGGAACTGGTTGCCAAAGGGTATCGCGTTCGATCTTACGTTCCTTATGGTACCCACTGGTTTCCATATTTTTACCGACGCCTCCGTGAACGCAAAGAAAATATTTTCTTTGTACTCAAAAGTTTACTTGTAGATTAGATTATTTGAATATGTCTTTAGTGTTTTAATATATTTAGGCATCAAAAATCTAAGGTTGAGTAAAATCTCAGGGGCAAAATGATAGGACTCTGACTTTGAGTATCAAGTTAAAGTAGTCGTAAGTCATCATGGTGTAAAAATTTTTATCGTACTTTAGATATGTGGTTTCTTTGTCTTCTCCTTCGGCCGTTTCCAGCTATTGAATCTATATAAAGAATTCTTATTTCTTGTTTTGGTTTTTTAGGGTTGGAAATTTTGGCTGATCGGGGCTATATTCAAATACTTTTTTGGTCACTTCGGGTTCTCTGACAATACCACCCCCAACAATGATTTCGTCGCCTCCATAAAATACTACTTTTAGCTTTTCAAGATAGTATGTTTGATCTTTCATAATTTCCACTGGCAACTCCCAGAGGTTTTCTAAGCGTATTTGACCATGGACTATGCGAACGGTCCGATTATAGTGTACTGTTTTTCCATTGGGCAATCGAACGTCAAAAGAAACCGTCGCATGTTGAAAATTTCCTTGATTGTTTACGCCCAAAATCAGATGCGGAATACGATCGTTTTGCATAGTAAACTTGGCATGTTGTTTATCAATTAAAAGATCTGGTAGTGGTCCATCATTGTTGTTTCGCTGGTTTTGGGCCCACGTAACCTCGACAGGCGGGTTGATTTTGTAGTGATAATCATTTTCATTTTTTCCGTTGTCATTTTTGAATCCACCATAAACTTGAAAGCTCACACTAGTGATATTTGCATGCTGGCAGCTTTGGTCTAGCCACTGTCTCTGTAGTTTAAATTGAATATGGCTTGCCCCAGCCTTTGATAACAGTTTGTTTTTAGGAATATATAATTGTTTGGGTTTTCCATGACAGTCTTGCAATTGTAAAGTTAGACTTTCTAGATCATTAAAATGTTTATGGTCGATCGTAATTTTGCTTGTTGGAATGGTAGATTGCAGTATTTCGCTACCAATGGCGCTGTTCGAAAGTGTTTTCTGTAAACCCACTTCTTCCCGGCTTAAAAATATATTTTTGGCTGTACCTTGTGCCCAATCAATAGTGACTTCTTGCGGGAAATCATCGGGGAAAATATGTTTAAATTTCTCATAGGGTACAATTTCTTCATTATCAAAATTATCTGTGGTTACCAATTTTACTGGCACATACACGCCATTGTATTTTTTGGGAGATGGAGCTTCTATGCCATGATAATAATCCGACCCATTCAGGCTTAAACGTTTTTTTCCTTGTTTTTCGTAGATGTATTTTTTTTGATCTAAACCGACGAATTTTATTGATCGGTTCGTTTCTTGGTCATGGAAAAACATTTCCAATCGATTCATGTAATGTTTATCAATCCATGGTTTAGCATATGAATTATTGAGCGTGGTAAGGCGATTGCGATAAAATGCATATTGCATT
>JAGRMV010000233.1 GCA_020441045.1 Deltaproteobacteria bacterium
AGATTTTGAACTGACCTCAGCGTCATCGGATGAATTGAAAAAATCAGCATTACAATTTTATACCAAAAAACTTTTGGGTGATGAGGCTAGTATTTGGACGAGTCAAAACATTCGTACCTGGAATGAAAGTCAATTGGATATGTACCTTGATGGCTTGTGTATGGTCGAACATTATATTTTGGGCAATCCAGAAAATATCGATACATGCACCACAGAATAAAGCAGTACTCTTTAATCTAAACTCCGATGTGGAATGACTTCACCGTCGTATCTGTATATGATGGTATCGATGAACGTGGTCTTTTTTTCTTTGTGTAATAGCAGTTCCATGGACTGGATATTTTTGGTGGCGCCAAAAGATTGTTCTGCTTTCACGTTTGTATGAATGGTTTGTAAGATGTCTTTTTCAGTTCCTTGTGCTGCAACTTGGCATGCGTAAAGAATAACTTTTACTTTTTCATGCAAATACGGTGCGAGTTTTGCAAAAAAAGTGTCATCTTGATCGGTTAAAATTTTGTCAGCAGTCGACAGTTGCGGATAATTGCCAGATTGTTTTGTCAATTGTGGGAGTTCGCGCGACAAGTTCACCGTATGCATACTACCATGCCCCGCTTGTATCCAAATATCGGCACCTAGGCGGAATATTTTTTGACTTTGTTGCAAACTTTGCGCAAGCTCTTTTTTGGAAGAAACTTCATAGACCAAGACATTGGCCTGTGTTTGTAAAGACTGCAACAATTGGGCAAATTCACCGCGGCTGAAAACGTCGTTGGACATCATCGAGGCAAGCGTTGCCAGGTTGTTAGCACCGGATTCAGGATAGATCCAGCCTTGTCTAGCAACTGTGACGATGATATTCGGTTTGTTTTGATCAAGCCGGGTTCTGCCCTCGTAAAGTGAAATCAATGGTGCGGTAAGCGACTGTATTTCGTCATTTTCGGATTGAAAACGAAAAAAATGGGTGATGTTGAAGTAATGATAAAGTTTGGTCACGGTTTGGTAAAAGTCATCACTACAATTAAGCTGCGCGAAAGACCAGTGCTCAATGGCGTCCTCAATATGTGGATGTTGCCGTTGATCGAGCAGCGAAAAATACGCATGTATTTGGGTAGCGTGATCAATAAACGCATCTTGCGTGATGATGCCATATTGTTGTGAACACTTACGAACAACTTTTAACAGACGATTGGCAGTGCTGTAATCTTCAAACAGCAGCATGAATTTTTGATATTGTTCTTTGATGGTTTCGACATGCGAAGCGTAATCGGAAAATTTGTTTTCGATCAGGCTATTTTTGGTGATCAAATACGCCAATTCGATGATTCGACCATACTTATCCAAAGGAGCGTGGTTTGTCAGGGCTTCCTCGACCAAGGGTACAATACCCGCGTTGAGCGCATCAAAAAAATCTTCCGGATAAACACCACTGGAAAAATCATCAGGGAAATAGGCACTCAAGGTACGAATAAAAGTCAAGGCTTGTCTATAAAGTGCCAAGATAGCGTCATAATCATCATAGATTTGGCTGCTTTTGCCTGCAAGAAGCATTTGATCAAGCTTATCCAAAGTTGGATCGAGTATCTGTGCAGGATAAAGTTCATACAATGTATTAAATATTTTCATGACATATAAATAAGAACGATCACCATTTGTTGAAATCCTTTTATGACGAACTTGCATGGCATTGAGTACGGCATTGGTTTTGTTGGTTCGACGGATCAACTGGGCGCCGGCGGCATAAGGTCCTTCCCGGTGTGTATTTGAATAAATTTGATAGGCACCAGGTTCACTTGACTGCAAATCAAACGCACTCTCATAGGTGGGAAAGACTGGATCAGATTGCGCGTGCACCCCCTCTAAGCCAAGTCCAACAAGCATCACCATGCAAAAAAATAGGCGTTTTATGGAGCCAGGGTACTTATGTGTATGGATTTTACGCGCCATAATAAATTGCCACTATTGTACCATGTCTGATTGATCAAATGGGTGATTTGATATAGGCCATATAACTCATTGAAATGAAAACAAAAAACAATGATGACACCATGAGTTGTTTTTGGAATTTGGGGTCCTGCGAATCAAAGTAGCCACGCCATATGTTTGTATGGTTTTTTCATGATTTTGACAACCACTGCAGTTCAGCATCAAGCTACAATGATGTGGTGCTGTTGTAAGTCATCAGTGTAGAAAAATGGGGTAGTGTGGAACGATGATCCCTTGTTGCATACACCGCTTAGATGCTGCTATTGCTCTATTTTATATATAGTATCTGGTAAATTTAATCTCAAAGAGGTCTAATTCCCCACAACTTGGTGCAGAAAGGAAAAGGGCATAAAGAACGATGGGTGACAATGTATCGGCTTAACTGAATCATTGAACTTTAGTTTTGAAAATGCACGTTGTTTTTAAAAAACTTTGCCAACTCCAGAGGTTTTATTTTGATGTATTGTTTCTTGTGCGGAGCATTTGGAACAGGACTAGCGATTTCTTTCATAATCGAATGTTTGTCATTGGCATCGAAAGCACAATCTTGGTCACATAACTCAATGGCGATGACGGTTGCGTTTGGATAGCTGGCCATGGTTTTTCCAATGAGCCCCTCTTGCGACTTTGCGGGTTGGATGTATTGATCGTTTTTAAATAGATATCTTTTGGGCGATATAATGAAAGTATACGAAGGTTTGGGGTCGATCAGCTGATACGCTGTAATATTGGCTTGATCCGAGTTTTCTTGAATCTTTCGCATGCGCTTATGAATCTCAAACATCCCATCTGCCAAAAGGGTCTGGCTGGAAACTTGCGGAAAGTTTTGTCTTGTGGTTTCTGGAATATCCTCTAAAAAATTTGTATAG
>JAGRMV010000234.1 GCA_020441045.1 Deltaproteobacteria bacterium
TCAACATCAATATCAAACCAACAAAGAACTGCTGCCTGTTTTTGGCAAAAAAAGTGAGGTTGATTTGGTCGCTGTTCACTTTGTAAAATAGCGCCAAAAGTAGTGCAGTAATTTTGCATGTTTTTTTGTGCTTCTGAAGAAACGTCTTTGATTTGCCGTGGCAATTTTTCATCGGTGGTGGGCAAAAAATAAGAGCAAATAGGGAGCGCCGGTTCAGCCCAAACTTGCTCAGCAGCAAATAGAGTGACAACCAGAAAAAACAGTGTAGAGCAGCTTTTCATTTACAGCACTTGTTGAAAACTTATGATAACACAATGGCTTTATACTTTCAAACAGCGTGGTTTGAGGCTGCATTGATCTTACCACATTCCATTTGAAATGAAGTTTTTAGATCTTCCAATGACCCAAATTTGCTAGTCTTCGGCCTGAAAATAATTGTCCCGCTGATAAATCGCTTGGGCCATGATCTGGTATACATGCTCGCGAAGTGCTGGAATATCTTCTTTGGTTTTGCCTAGCGTGGAGATGGTCGGAAGAACTTCTACATCCATACGGCCTGGACGAAATTGCCAGGTACCATCAGGCATGACTTTGCGCGCGCCTAAGATGAGCAAAGGAGCAATTGGAACCTGCGCCTCGATAGCAATGCGAAACGCGCCATCATAGAATTTTTTGCCAAGGGGCTGCGCAAAATTTTTGTTGCGGGTGCCTTCCGGAAAAACCAAAACTGACATACCACGCGTTATCAAATCCCGCATACGCTGCATACTGGCCATACGGTCTTGGCTACTGGCACGATCCACCGTAACAATGGCTGGGGCAATCATCGCACCAAAAATCGGGATTTTTCGATTTTCGACCTTGCTCAAAGCGCGAAAAGGAATGCGCAGACCGTAGGCAAATCCAAGAAAATCCAAAAAACAAAGGTGGTTGGCGGTGAGCACATAACTTTTACCTGCTTCGAGTATCTTTTGGTTGTCGGGATGTACATGGATATCAATGCCCATCAAGCGCCCCCAACGTTTTGACCATGTGCCAGCAATTTGAAAAAAAACCTGCTCTGCAGGCTGATCTTTGTAGAAAAAAATCAACACGCGGCTTTGAATCAGCGCAATGATGGTAAAAATCGCAATCAGCAGCCACCCAACGATACTGTATAACACCCAAATCACAACGTTGCTTTTACCACTGTATGCCCAGCAAAGAACCTATTTCGTAAACTTTTTTCACCAAACTTGAATGAATGAGGCCATGGGCTTGCAAGCGACCTAACATTTTTTATATGATAGATCCGTATATGCAGCTTGATCTTCGTAAACAAAACCAGTGGGCCATGCATGCCCGTAAGGATCATGAGGCTTTTTCGGCTTTACAACAAAGCTTAACACCTTTGGCCGAGCTGATTGCCAAACATCGTCTCGAATTTGTCCGCAAATCCAAACGCTTTCAAGGAAAAAATGAAGAGGAGGTTTTGGCCTATATACTGGATGAAATTTGGGCCGTGGCGTTTCCCAGAGCCTTGGACAAATTCAATGAATCACAAAAATTTGCTTTTGGAACAGTATTTAGCTGGTGGGCACAACATCTGACCTGGAGCTTTATTGACCGTAACCTACAACAAGAAACCCAAAAGGATATCAAGATCGAATAATGTTTTTTTCAGGTGAAAACGCCTAAACCAAAGCACAAAAAACCATGTCATCCAATCAAAATTCACCTAGTACGATTTTTGATAAATGCGTAGAAAGCGCCTTTGTATCCATAAAGTAGTTCGGATAGGCTTGTTCCAATTTATTGATATGATCTACATTCACCAGCACAACATTAATGTCTTTGCTGCTATGGTGTATCTTTTCGATGGAGGCATATTTTTCGAGTGCCTCTGTAAATTTCCGTTCGGGGTAGATATCAACGTTTGTATGATTTTTTTGCGTGTTAAGTGTAATCAGCGCATATTTTCCACTTCTCCCTTTGCGGCGTTTTTGTCTCCAATCACTTGCGTACATTGACGTATAGGCTTGCAAAAGCTCGATGATATTGAGTTTTCGAATCATCTGTACCAACTTTGTATTGAGTTGCTTGATCGAATATCGCTCATGCTCTGGCAGTACGGGTGTATTTTCTTTGATCGCAAATCTTGAGCTGAGCAGTCGAAAAAAAACTTGCCACGCCTGACTGCCATCACCTGTTTTAAAAGAAGTTTTCTCTAACGTACCAAAAACCTCGACACCCGTAGCCCAAATATGTTGCAACTGACTTCTAACTTGTATTTCGATTTGAATGGATGGAGATTGGTTTTTAGCCCGATAGATTATGTGAATACTGCGGTACCCATCCTGTTTTGGATGCGCAATGTAATTGCTCAGCTTGATCAGCGCATGTTTTGATTTTTTTTCTTTTAGGGCATTGGTCAAATGCAAGACATCTTGGTTGGTAGGTAGAACAATTCTGGCACCCGCAATATCATCCATCATGGACAATTGCATTTGGGGAAATCTTTGTAACTTTAGAATCATAGAATGAATTCGTTTCACCCGCTCGGCAATGGTGACCTGATCCAGGTCGATGCCTAGTTTTCCTGCCTCATGTTTAAGCATCTTTCCATAATAGATGAGAGTTGCATCATGGTGGGCTCTCCATTGATTGAGGATGCGCAAATCCTCGTCTTTCAAAGCATCCTCCGTTTTGATTAGCCGCAACCTTTTTCCAATGGCTTTTATATTACTTCTAGTGATCATATTAAAAATAGTTATATAATATCATTATTACTCTTAAAAATAGATAATTA
>JAGRMV010000235.1 GCA_020441045.1 Deltaproteobacteria bacterium
GGAGAGATCTTGGTGGAATAAAATCATATCGGCATTTTCTGAGATGACTTCTTGGACCAAGTCTTTGGCTTTGCCTTTGCCATAAAAATAACGTGGATCAGGCATGCTTCGGTGTTGGGAAACGGTTTTGACAATTTTGAGACCTGCAGTTTTGGAAAGCTCTAAAGTCTCTTCGATTTCATCTTCAATGCTATGTCGGTTTTCTGGCGTAACCAGATAGCAAAGCACAGCTTTGCTTTGTTCTTCGATGATATAGGCAGCTTGAATGATTTTTTGAAACTCATCTTCTAGTCCGTCAACCCATTCATCAAAGGGAATATCAATATCCAAAATGGTGTTGTAGGTGTCTTCGACAATTGAATCAAAGCCAGAAGCTTCTGGATGCAAGTTGGCAATATGGAAAGCACCCGGACTGCCATTTTTTTCGATCTCAATACTACAGATGGCATCCAATCGCCGATCGTAGAGCATGTTTTTTTCTTTTTTGGAAAAAGCTTTGTTATTGAGTTTGGTAAACATTGCGCGATAGCCAGACAGGCGGGTCGAGGTCGCGCGCAATCTGGTTTTAAGCGGAAAATCGATATCAAAATTGGTACCAATGGCAACATCCTCAATGTATCCACGGCGATCGACCATAACCCCAATGTTCCGATCGAGTTTATGAGAAAGTTGCGCGAGCTGTTTGCCTAGCTCCCAAGTAATGATCTTCTTGGTGGGAATTTTTCGGCGATAGAGTCGCAGTAGTTCGGTTTCTTCTTTTTTGCTCAGACCTGCTGTTTTGCCAAACAATTCACTGCCCATAAGATCTCCATGTTGGCGTGGATAAAAAGAAAAATGTCTCGATCATATCTAACAAAGTGATGTTTAACTCTTCGGTGAACGGGGTGTTTTTTTCGCAGAGGGTTTCCCGACTTTTTGAATGGCTTCAATCTCGACTTTAGAGAGTTTACGCATATCTCCTGGTTTCATGTCTTTGATGCGAATTGGTCCGAAGTCAGTTCGAATCAAGCGAATGACAGGATGTTTTAAGCGTAGCCAAATCCGTTTGACCAAATGGTTTTTGCCCTCGGCAATGGTCATTTGTATCCATGCGTTTTCCTTGAGCATTTTTTCTACTTTGACCGATGAAGGCTTGACAAAACCGTCTTCCAGTTTGATCCCGCGTTTAAGTTTATCGACGGTTTCTTTGCTCGGATGCCCTTTGACTTTGACCCGGTAGGTTTTATCAACATGATAGCGCGGATGCATAAGCTTATTGGAGGCCTCCCCATCGTTGGTCAGTAAGAGCAACCCTTCAGCATCAAAGTCTAGTCGCCCAATGGGAAAAACATGCGTGTCCATCAGCTTGACAAGGTCTCCAATGCAGGGACGTTTCTCAGGGTCAGATAGTGTTGTCACAACATTTTGCGGTTTATAAAGCGCGTAGTAATGCTTTTTTTTGCCTGGTTTGCCGACTGGAACATCGTCGAGTGTGACTTCATCGCTAAGCGGATCGACCTGCATGCCAAGCGCTTTGACAGTTTTGCCATTGATGCTGACGCGGCCTTGCGCAATAAGCTCATCTGCTTTGCGCCGTGAAGCAATGCCTAATTGGGCGAGGTATTTATTGAGGCGGAGTGTTTGGCTCATGAGCGTTAGTCGACAGCAACCAAATCTGCTTGTTGTCCGGGTTCTTCCATGTCTGCAGGTAAGATGTTTTCGTCTTCGATACGGTTTTCGATTTTTTCCGGTTCGGAGTCAGGAAACATGCTTTGCAGTTTTTTCAAACTATCCTCTCCGAGTTCCGTGTATTCTTGCAATGGAGGTAGGTCAGAGAGATTGTTGAGATTAAAAAATGATAAGAACTCTTTACTGGTTCCATAGAGCAGTGGGTAGCCTGGTTCATCTCGTTTGCCAAGAATACGAATTAATCCGCGTTCTAAAACCATGCGGACGACGCCAGAAGAATCTACCCCCCTGATTTCATCAATTTCAGGACGAGTAATAGGTTGGCGATAGGCGATGATGGCCAGTGACTCTAAGGCTGCTTTGCTTAAACGCTGCGGTTTTGCTTTCTGAAAACGAATGATCCAGTCTTTGTTTTCTTCCTTTGTACGATATTGGTAGCCATTGCGAACTTCTACCAGTGAAACACCTGTGCTATCTTGATTACGGATTTCTTGCAGCTGCTTGATGCCTTCTTTGATTTGTTGCAGAGAAAATTCAGTCAAAACCGTTTGTAGTTCAGCCACGGTCAAGATGCGATCTGAAACAAAAAACAATGCATCCAAAATTGAACAAAGCTTGGCCATCGGGACGACCTGCACTTCTTGTGTCTCTTGTTGCGATTGTTCTTCTTCTGAAGGATTATTCGTCAAATTCGGTTCCGTCATACGTCCATTCTCCTTTATAGAATGATTCTGTAGGCATCAAAAACATGTCCTCAAAATCTTGGGTTTGAATCACTTTTAATACGCCACGCTTCATCATAGAAAGCATGGCCAAAAAACAAGCCACAACTTCACCATATCGAATCTCGCCTTTGTTTGTAAAAAGTTCGGTAAAACGCATTTTTCCAGCTTTGATTTTTGATAGGCGTTGTTGGATGTATACGGCACTATCTGCAATCGAAAAGTTTTCGTTTTCTACGTCATGCGTAACATTAAGGTGTAAATTATCCAGAATTCGATGAAAAGATTCGACAAGTTTAAAAATACCGATCTCGGCCAGTTCAACAGGGGCGTCGGGTTGTACTTTTTTTGTTT
>JAGRMV010000236.1 GCA_020441045.1 Deltaproteobacteria bacterium
TGCATATTGCATTTGTTGCAGCGTAGGTGGATAAAATACTGCCTCTTCTCCAGTAGTGGTTCTTACAGAAAAATTGCTTAATGCAATGGTTTTGATTTCATAATCTTTAAAAATATTTTTTTTCAAAAAAGAAAATTTATTTGGGCATCTAATTCTAAGCTGCTTTTCATTGGTATAGTATGCAGCAAAGTGAACGGCAAAATCTTCCTTCGGAAAACATTGGTTACCATTGTCATCACACTTTGTAGTCATTGAATATGTATTGAGAAATTCTTTGCTGTTGGCACGTAGATGATCGGTTCCAAGGTCTGTCCAGTGATCGTGCCAGTATGCATTCTTTTGATTTTGTGAAAGCATTGACCGAAAAATAACATGTCCGGTTTCATGAATCATGTCATTGACCAAGTCATATGTATCATTGCCCTGGTATGCTGAAGAAATTTGAATTTCTGTGCCACGTTTTACTGTTTGTATTGGATAGACGATACCATCTTGCAATTCCTCGACCTGGTCAGCAAAGTTCCTCACGTTATGCTTGGCAATGGTTTGAAGTCCCCAACGAATTTTGCCCTGAGCATCCTGAATGAAAATTTTACCATACGCAGAGATTTGTAGATTTTGTAAAGTTCGTTTTGCTCAAACAGCCCATTTTCTGGCAACGGCAAATTATCATTCGAAAAACGATCCACCAGTCTTATGGCAAAGCTTTTTTCAATCAGTGTTCGCCATGATTCATAGGATAGAATTTTTTTCAGCAACATAAATTCAAAATCAAAATCAAATCGATCACCAAAATCTGCTTGTAATGTTTTTGATGTTGGCAATGTTTCCAACAGAGAACTAGGAATGATGATATAGAGCGTGTCTCGACCCAGCAGGGAAAAGAAAAACCCTCTTTGTAGTATCATTGCATCGCCCTCTTGGACGTTGCTCATTTCGATGGTTTTGATACCTGTTTCAGCAGTATCAAGCAGATTTGCCAAAGGTCGCAATGCTTGCTGCTGCTGGACTGTGAAACGACTTCCCTCAGCGACTTTAATTGTAATGCTTTGTTGCGCGTATGCCGCGTAGTATCCGTGGAATACAAAAACAATAAATAACGTTATTTTTCTCATGAATCAATCCGCCCTATTGGCATATAGTATCATTTTTGAGGGTCTTTATGAAAGCCAAAATAACCTATGGTTGTTATTAGGATTGATTTTTATGTAAGTATTTGAATTTTGAAGAAAACCTTACCAGGATCTGGCATGTCAGCAGGCATTTTTATCAAAATCGTGGATGCCTGCTGACAGAGTCGATTTTGCTTATTGTTCGCAAGTGATACTGCCGCAGTGAAAGCTGCTACCATTATTACCATCTTTGCAAGCTTGCAATGTTTCGGACTTTGCCACAGCTTGGGTTGACCCTATACCCGTATAGGTTTCTCCCATGGCTTTGACACGACAAACCCAGCTTGGCTGTGCAGGTTCTTGCTGAGAAACTTTGATTTGAAAGACTTCTTCTTGTAATTGTTGAACAGCACGTTCAAGCTCCCATACTCGACGGCGCAACTCCCCTTTGGAATATTTGTTGTAATCTTGGCCAATTTCGATGGTCACAATAGACCTTCTGGCTTGGGCCTGCTGATAGGTTGTAATACCAATCGTTGCTACAACGGCAGCAAGTAAAAGTGTTTTCTTGACGATATTCATATTTCCTCCTTTTTTATGATGATTTCAATATATACGAAGGTAGGTGAATAGAAGCTGAATAGAAACGAATGAATCTTATTTATTCAAAAAGCGCTGCTTAGACGATTGTTTCAATGATAAAAATATAGCTATGTTTATAAAGGTTCTATTAAAGTAGCAGTAAGTCATACTGCAATAAATCAGCGTTATAAATTATGACGTAGAAAAATATCAACAAACATCAGGGGGTCTTTAACGATGTATTCTAAAGGACTGACACAAAAAAGTGCATCATGGTCAGTGTAGCGGAGTATAAAACATCTATGTTGATTAAATGCACCTACACCAAAATATAGGTCTTCATAATAAAAAGAGTTGTTTTTGATAATAGGGTTTCTTGATGCAATTTCTTGCGAAGCAATGTCTTCAAACATTTCATGAAATCGTTGCATTTTATCTTCGGTTGTTACGCCAGATTCTTCTAGATGATGTAAGACGTCAGTTGCGGCATCATGCGCGTATACATGCAATTCTATTTTTTCTGTGTCAGCAGATATGATCAAGTCAGTGCTAAGATCGGGGAAAGTAATATATGCATCATCATCTCCGAGACGAGCAACGCTGTATTGATGCATCCAAAGACCATCTAAGAGCGATGGATTGGTCTCAAGGTTTTGTAAAAAGGGTTCCTGATCCACTTTTTGCAAAAATAATTTATCAAGAGCATCATGGTATATTTCGGGGATGGATTCTTGTGCTCTTGCCGTATCGATAGTTGCAAGGACCAACAAGGATAGAATCAACAGAAAAAAAGATGGGCTTACATATTTCATTAACGCAACATATCATAAAAAGATAAAAAATGGTATACCTTTGAATCAAAGCAAGATGAGCTTAATCCACCACAGTTTTTGAGTTGGAGAGATAAGGTGTATCGATAAGGACTGGGTTGCCGCTGTTGGGTGCGTAGGGGACAACGACCACGCCTTGGGTGATTTGGCGGCGGCGGTTGCTATCGTAGGCGATGGAATTGATAAGAAAAATGGCAAAAGTGTTGGT
>JAGRMV010000237.1 GCA_020441045.1 Deltaproteobacteria bacterium
ATCTACTCTTGGTATCTCAAAGTCTGCTGATGGCTTGCAATCATTGCAATGGGTCAAGGAAGGCAAGATGGATCAGGTCATTGATTACTGTATCCAAGATGTAAAAGTGACCAAAGAAGTTTTTGAGCATGGACATCAAAATGAATTTGTGAAAATTGATAATTTTGGCGAAGATAAAAAGATCAGCGTGGACTGGTCTTTCGAAAAAGTGATCCCTCAAAAATTACAAGATACGCTGCTGTGAAATTGCAATATTGGCTACTTTTGATTGTGGCTCAGACTATATGGGCATCATCGTATGTGGCGATGAAAATTTCATTAAGTGCGATGCCATATTCAATGGTGATTTTTCTGCGCTATGGCACAGTCGCGCTGTTTTTTTTAGGCTATTGGTTCATCACTGGGTTTCCAAGGTTTACACCGAAAATAGTATGGGGAAGTCTACTGATTGGATTTTTAAATTTTTATGGGTCACAGTTTTTACAATTGCATGGTTTGGAAAAGACCCAAGCTATAGATGTTTCTATTCTTATTCTTTTTGAACCCATGTTGACGGTTTTGATGGCTTATTTTATTTTGCAAGAACGCATCACGAAAAATCTCTGGATTGTGTTGGCCATTTCTATGCTGGGTTTTTTTGTCATTTCAGATATTCATTTTCAAGATCGTGTCTTGATGTGGTCTAAGGCAAGGGTTTGGGGTAATTTGTTGTTTTTGTCTGCATTGATCTTTGAGGCTAGCTGTACTGTGTTTGGTAAAGTTTTTACCGAGGAAAACAATGCGTTTAATGCAATGGGTTTGTTGATGTTCTTTGGTGGAGTAGGTGCCTTGTTGATTCATTTTCCTACGGTGATTTCTTTTGATTATGCTTCGATTTCAATGCGTGCATGGGGTGCCTTGATGTTTTTGGCATTTGGATGTTCGATATTTGCCTATACTGCATGGTATTTTGCTATTTCGAAAGTGCGTGTACAGTTTGTGGCATTGTCACTTTTCTTACAGCCCATTGTTGGATCGTTGGTTGGCTTTTTAGTGTTAGGAGAAGAACTCAGTCCAAGGACGTTTGTTGGGGCTTTGATCATTTCGATAGGGCTTTTATGGTGGCAAGCTAGACGAAAAGCGGTGCTTGGCTAATCATACATGTATTCAAAAATTGCCCAGAGAGGGCATATGATTTACAATGCCCTCTCAACTAGAGGAAAAAATGCCACAAGAAAGAAGAACAGCCAAGAGATTCGATTATGATCAAGCTGGCTTGATGTTGTTAAAAGATGGTAAGCATAAAACGATCCTTCGATCGATTAGCCAAAAAGGCATTTTTATTGAATTTGAAAAAGAGCTGGCTGTCGATCAAGTCGTCCAAATTGGCTGGAAAGATAACCGAATCGGTTATATTAAAGGGGCTTTTTCTATTACCATCAAAAAAAAATCAAATGAAGATCACTTATGGTTCTATCACGCTAGATATTTCCATATGGATGAGGAATCGAAGAAAAACACCCTTGAACTATTAAACCTTCTTAACAAACCACAATCATCTGCTGGCAATGCCGATCTATCTCAATTGCAAAAAATATTTCAAATGGATACTTCTATTTTTCAAGCTTTCCAGCACAATCAACCTCTGCCAGTACATGTATTAGATATTCTTAAAGATATTTCAGAAGATGAAATGCAAATTCACCTCAATGCACATAGCAAACTGGAAAAATCGTTTCAAAAACTACAAGTATTTTACATCCAAAGCTCCTTACTGGTTCATTTTCTTGAAACAGTAGAGCAACTTAGAAGTAAAGATTTAATGTATTGTTTTGATTATGGGTTATATCTCTTGCATGAAATTGCCGTACTTGAACAAAACTCTGGTTTTGCAGAACCACAACATTCTTCTGGTGACGAAGAGAAAAGTATGGAGGAAGAACTTCGTAAAATTCTGAATAAGCCGATCGTTATATTAAGTAATCAAATATATGAGAGCCTTTACGCGCTAAGGGTTTATTGTGAAGATAAACAGTGGAGCAATAAGGTTTCTAGCAATCAAAATGATGACATTGGCGCGCTTCATACAAAGTCAATGGAAATTATCTCAGTATTTGAATCTAAATATGAAATTTCGTATGATGAACAGTCCTATCGTGAGGCAGTACTTGATCGAATCTATGAAAAAAGTGTTGAAAAGAAACTTGACCGTGACCTTGTCCCTGAAGACGTATCGTTTGACGACTTTAAAAAAGTTAATGTTGCAAAATACCTAATGCCAGTACTAGCAGCTTTTTTGGCATTTCAATTGTTCTCTATTTTTAATGGTCCGAAAGATGTACAAAAAAAATTCAAAGAAAAATTGGTTTTTCCGATTGCCTCCGAAAAAATTTTCACCAAGGGCTCGAATATTATGGTTTTCTTTAATCCTAATCTATGGGAAGGGCTAGAGCCATTTGATCGAGAGAAAATTAAACTAGTAAGTAGTGAATATCTAGCAAAGCAAAAACGTTTTCAAACTGTTTTTGTATTTTCTGATTCTGAGAAAGCTGAGTTCATGGTGATGCGAGAGTAAGGAGTCAATAATGAATGTAAAAGTAATCGTGCATAAGGGCTTTACCTTGATAGAGGTGATGACAGTCTTGCTC
>JAGRMV010000238.1 GCA_020441045.1 Deltaproteobacteria bacterium
ATCTTGCGTTCACACCCTTTTTCTTAGCAAGATTATAAAAAAAATCTTTTTCTCGGTTCGACATCGCACTATTTTAAATCAAAAAAGTATGCATGATAAAAATACTTACTCTCAAATCAATCATTTCTCCCCGTCATAGTAATTTACAGGTTGATCTGACTTACAAACATATCTCAAATCCCTATTACCCCAATCTGTGCCTACATAAATTCCCATCTTTTTAGATTCTGGATACTCACATACATCAACATGATCTATTGTACTCAAGGCGATGTATACCATCTCGACTTCACCTGTATTTACAATTTGATGTGCAACTTCTGGTCCACCGGCTGGGCATGCTATAAAATCACCTTTACGCAAAGGATAAGTTTGATTTCCAAACCGTAAAGTTCCTATACCCTCTAAAATAAAAAACATTTCTTCAGTTTGTCGATGGTTGTGCAAAGGGCAAACTTTTTTACCTGGCGGTACTTTTGAAACATTATATCCAAGTTTTTTTGCACCGATTTGATTGCCCACAACTGCGTAAGAAGAACAAAAGCCTTCTTTTTGATGTGACTCAAATGCAACTTCATCGATATTAATGACAGGTTTTTTATTCACTTTATCTCCATTTTCATTCTTCATTACAGAACAATAGAACTACCAATTTGTTCCTAGCCAAAAACCAAAACCATCTTCTCCCCATATACCATCATGTAAACGTATAATCAGTCCAAATGCCGTTGGAATATTGATAAAATAACCAACTGAGTATCTGACATCTGTAGGATCTCCATTGTTCCATACAGACCCTATATCAGTATAGATACCTGAGCGCACATCAAAATAACGGGTTAAAAAGCCAAGCATTTGATCTAAAGGATCAAATAATTTAGCACCGATAAAATCAAATACTGGGATCCGTACATCTTCACTAAATACCCAATAATTCTGGCCTTGCAAGTCATCAAAACCAACCCCACGAAAGGACATATTCCCACCAATCAAGTACAAATTAGGGATATTACCTTGCGAAGTCCCCCCTACAAGACGATGTGCCAGTCCAAACCTTGGCAAAATCCGATGATACAACCGAACATCTGCATTAAGATCATAATTTGAAAATTCAGCTTCTTCTATATTAAATCCAGTTTCCGTTCGAAAGAACAGTCTTTGGCCAGATATGGGACCGTGCATATCTCTTACAGTAATATCAAATGCATAAATACTACCTAATTTTAGTAGGTAATACCGTTGCCCATCAAAATCAGGAGTCAAAAAGCCATTCAACAGAGAACTATCTTGTGAATAACTCTGAATCTCGAATTCGGTATATGCACTAAGCTGACGATATCGATCAAATATAAAATCCTTGGTAAAATTAAGTCCGTAGTTTTCAATTCCTTCTCTTTGGTTAAAAAACAGTGAAACATTATAGCCTCGGGCAAGATCTGAATACCCGACTGCAGCAAATTTGGTATCATCAAGCAAAATACTATTGACAAAAATACCTTTATCCCCAAACAAATTGTCCGCAAAACCACTGATTAAAAGGCGAACTGCACTGCCATCATATGCAGCTGCAGCAGCAAGCGATTGAATTTGTAATTTCTGACTTGAAGGCCGAGGTAAATACATTCTAGGGTAATCATTGGTAGCTTCATGTTTAGGCCTATTATCGGAGGAAGGGTTCCTGGTTCGAACATGGATATGGACCTGGTCATGCCCATCTTTTCGTAAGTCGACAACTTCTGCGCCATCATCATACAAAGAATGATTACCATAACCTCTTATTTTCCATCCATCGGCAGATTTTTCTAAGTATTGTAAATTTTTTTGTACTACGACCGGTTTGATCAAGTCATAATCCGAAGATTGAATTTTTTGCTTCTTCCCCGTATTCAAATCTAGTGCGTAAATTGCATAAGCATTTACATCTTCTTGACTGAAATAAAGCGTATTTTTATCAATATCAAACCCCATTGGGTCTGAAGCTACATGCTCCGCTATATTATTCTTTTGATCGTAGACAACAAGCGCTCTTTTTCCTCCAATCACCCAATACTGTTTATCTACAATATGAGCATTAACTTCAGGATCAAATTCAAATACTGCTTTAGGGTTTTCAACCTCAAAAATAAATTCACGGCTAGGCTTTGCATAATAATATTTTTCAACAAAGGTAATATATCTTCCCCTCGGAACCGTTTTTACAGAAGCATGTAAATTTTCACGCACAACATGTAATTTATTTTTATGTAAATCCCATAACCACAGTTTATACCCATTATCATCTTGTTTTTGGGTCTTTGTACTTACAGTGATATATCCATTTTCGTGTATCAAGATATTTTCAAGCACACTATTTTTGATCGATTGCTGGATTGTCTTTACTGCCTTCATCGAAGATGAAGCGATTTCAATCCAAACCATACTACTTTTATCAATTGCCAAAAAACCAATATTGCCATTCTGAAGAATTCCTAGGTGCTTAATCTTTCCATTATCAATTTTAATTTTCTTTTGTTTGGGCTGGTCTTCCTCAAAATTCAGGAACATATAATTTGAAGATTTCCAGATGATTTTCTTTCG
>JAGRMV010000023.1:0-15335 GCA_020441045.1 Deltaproteobacteria bacterium
GGCCTCGAACCAAGGTTCGTCTGTTTTCTGGGTCGCGCATCGCGCTCCATGGCCCCATCTCCACCAATAGTAAGAATCGCCCACGGCGATTCATGCAGGGAAAAACGCTTTTCCCTCTGTGAGCAGAGTGAATCTGCTCACATTCACCCTTTGCGCAAGATATTTGATGATTGGATCCATTGTCATTTTTCAAACCGTTTTCGATTTTTTGAGCCAAGGTTCGTCTGTTTTCTGGGTCGCACTTCGCGCTCCGTCTCCCTATCTAGAGTGTATAATTAGGCTTTTATGGTAAAATGGAACATAGGTTAATTAAATATAGGAAGAATACAAGTTGTTGAAAAGTAATTGCTTTAAATGCTCAATTTTGGCTTTAAGAAAAAATGCAAAAGGAACCCGAAGTTATGATGAAGCTACATCAATATCTTACAACAAACTTTTTAAAATTCTAGGGACATGTACCTGAATCTCAATACAGTACACTAAGGTTTTGTACCCGCCCCCAGGATTTAAAATGAAAAGAGGTTAGAGAATGAATGATGTTGAAAACTATTCTAATTTTCAGGCTGTAGAAAGAATTAAATCTATTTTAGTTGGTGTTGCTATTACCGGTGAGCATAGAGAGAAGAGATTGCAGCATGAATACGAGCAATTACGTGATCGATTAATTAATGATTCGAGTATTAAAAAAAAGCTACCAAATTTTATTTTATCTAATGTTAAGTTGTACGAATTTTGGGGATATATTCAATCAGAATTTAAGACTTATGAAGAAAGACGAACGTTTTTAACTGACGAATTTGCACCTATTTTAAGTGATTTAGAGGATAATAACATAGGATCTCCAACAGATAGTTCAATTGGCGACACGTTGAAAAATCTTGATTCAAATGAAGTTAACGCTATTTGGCAAAAGGCTATTGAAAGGAGATCAAGTGATCCGGAAGGCGCTTTTACAACGGCTCGTACTCTCCTTGAGTCAACTATTAAACATATTCTTGATGATTTAAATCAACCATATGATGATGGCGATGAACTACCAAAACTATACAAAAAAATGGCTAAACATCTTAGCCTGGCACCGAGTGAACATACTGAACCCATATTCAAACAGTTATTGAGTGGGTGCCACAACGTAGTCGAGGGGGTTGGGTCAATTAGAAATAAACTTAGTGACTCGCATGGAAAGGGTAGAAGTAAAATGGTTTTATGTGACCGTCATGTTGAGTTAGTTGTGAATATGGCTGGAGTCTTAGCAACATTCTGGGTTAAGACTTTTAATGAAAATACAGAGAAATTCCGGGAAATTCCGGGGACAGTCGACTGAATTATAATTGAGTGCGTTAAGGTTTGGCCAGGTTGACCAGGAATTACTGGAGACGTGTATCTGGATCTTTATATGATGTGCTGTTATTCTGATGGAAGTTTCCCGGGATAACAATGATACAGCATCTAAGATGAAGATTCAGGTTGATGTAAAACTTCATGCCAAGGCCGAAGAGGTGGTTTTTGTGAAGGAGGGGCATTATATTGTTAAAGTCCATCAACCTCCTGTAGATGGAAAGGCGAACCAACGAGTGATTGAGTTGTTGGCAAAGCATTTATGTATGTACTTGTACTTCTGGGGCCATGTAACTGGATCATGATTTTGTGCGTTACGGCCTCGCCACTTGACCCCGGAATTCTTTAGGGGTGATGTATTGACTTCGGATAGAGTATGCCAAGTACGCATCGTATTGTAATTCAGTCGGCTGTCCACGGAATTACCCGGAATTCATCTAATACTCTACAAATATTGTTAATATGGTAAAATGTAGTGTAATTGACATTTGGCATGTTTTGCACTACAATATAAGTATTAATAAAAAAAGTAGTGTAACATGGCAGGTTTATTAAAACATCTATTAGAGCAAGAGAAGAAGAGAAATAGGGCTTCTCAAAAGCGTATGGAAAAGCTTCTGAAGGATTTGCCTAGAGGTAGTCTGTATAAACGCAATATCAAGGGCAAGAAATACGTTTATATAAGTTTTCGTGACCCTAGCAAAAAGCACCCGCAATCAAAATATGTGGGTGTAGTTCATTCAGAAGCAGTTAAAAAGCTTGCATCTGCGCTTAAAGATAGAGATCGTATCGAAAAGGAAGTCAAATCCTTACAGCTCGAACGCAAAATGGTGGAAAAAGCCCTTGAAGAGTATAGAAAATCACGTTGAAAGCGTACTAGAAGATTTTGAGAAAATTGGCATCTTGCAAGATGTTCTTTTTATTGGCGCATGGGCCAGGTATTTTTATAAAGAACATTTCAAGTCTGAGACAGACTATTATCCTCGTTTGGCTACGAAAGATTTGGATATTCTGTTACCAAAAGAAAAAGCCAAACAATCACTTCAAATCGATCTTCATCAAAAGTTGTTAGAATTTGGATATCAACATCAAATTTTTAGGAATAGCCTGATTAAGTATTATAAAAACGAGTTAGAATTGGAGTTTTTGCTACCTACACATGGGTCCAAGAGGATTGTTTCCGTAAAAGCATTGAATATCAAAGCACAGCAATTGCCGTATTTGGAAATGTTATGGGAAAGCCCTATCCATATTCGGTATGGCAAATATCAAGTCTCAATTCCTGATCCATATGATTTTGTGGTCCATAAGCTTATCATTTCATCATCAAGGTCTGTAAGACAAACCAAGCTGCAGGATATTAGAGATGCGGAAGAGGTGCTTGTGGTGTTGATGCAAGAAAAAGGCTTTGAAAGTAAGCTGAGCAGGGTTTGTATCAAATATACAAAGAATAAAAAGGCGAAATCAAAAGTCCTAAAAGTCCTTCCTTTTTTGCTAGATCCTGGTTTGAGAAAATTGCTCAATAAGGCAATAGAAGAAAAATAACAATCATGTTCCCAGATGTAAATAATACTCTGGGGCCATGTAACTGGATCATGATTTTGTGCGTTACGGCCTCGCCACTTGGCCCCGGAATTAGATTCCGTGTACGTGTATCTGGATCTTTATATGATGTGCTGTTATTTTGTTGAGAGTTTCCCATGATAACAATGATACAGCATCTAAGATGAAGATTCAGGTTGATGTAAAACTTCATGCCAAGACCGAAGAGGTGGTTTTTGTAAAGGAGGGGCATTATATTGTTAAAGTCCATCAACCACCTGTAGATGGAAAGGCGAACCAACAAGTGATTCAGTTGTTGGCAAAGCATTTATGTATACCTAAATCGTATATTTCTCTTGTGTCAGGAGCTAAAAGCAAAAAAAAAGTATTTGAAATTTCTACTTAGGGCTTTTTACATTCCGGTGGCAGTCGACTGTACCCTGAATAATGACTTGTGCCAGGTCAAAAATGGTTTTTTTGAATTTACGATGTGAACGTGTCGCTTATCCATCCTCCCCCTTCATGACAAAAATAGATGTATCCATTTTCAGAAAGGAACAAACCGTCACTTTCTATAAAGTTTTCATATGCTTCTTGCGCAGAGACATGGCGTTCTTGCTCACTGGGATGAATATATCCGCTGTATTCTAGCATTTGGCAATGTCTTTGGAGTGCTTTGTCACTGATAAATCGTAAAGAATCATGATTTTTATGCGCATAAAACTTATGCATAAATGAACGGATTTTCCAGTTGTCTTGGTTTACAATTTTTTGCATCCATTGTTCCTGATAGGGTATCTGAATATGTTCTTCAATAAATTGTGTTATGAGTTTGGTCTTTTGCATCCGGAACGTTTTTTTCATTCTTCTAATAAAAAATCAAGTGCCCCACAACATAAGATTAATGATCGATGTACCTATGAAATTTTTTGATAGATAATCGTTCTATGGTTTTGATTACTTAGACCAGATGATGGAGTTTGCATGGGGTGTGTAGTTGGTCAGAGAAACCCAAGAATGAAATGGATGGCAAGAATAGGGGAAATTTTGGGGACAGTCGGCTGCCCCTGTATTACATTGTTCTTGGGAATAGTCTCCATTGGCCAGATGGGGCTGGGATCCAAAGGTTTGGATCAATGATGTATTGACGATCACCGGGAATTTGCAACGTTCGGTTGTTTTGATCCATAGTAAGGTTTTTGAGTTCAGGTGTATGATTGGTATCACGGCCTCCGTAGATTCCAACTTGAACAGGCATATTGAAATCAGGTGTTGCCCACTGTAAATGAATTTCTTTTATCGCCTTATTAAACAGATCATGTACAAGCATGGGAGGTTCTACAGCATATAAGGCCCGAGAAAAATACCAGTCAAGATCTGAGCCATGAATCTTCTCACAGTGATCGATGAATTCTGCTGAGGTTGTCAGCCCGGACTTTGGATTCGGTCTTGCCGCAATAAAACTTTTTAGCGCCGTTTTGAATTTTTCATCTCCCATCAAAAAACGCAATCCATGCAAGACCTTTGCACCTCGAGGATAGATCGCATTGCTATTTTTAACCAGGCGATCAGGGCCGCCACCTTTGACCACCACTGCTCCCTGTGAAAACACATGATCCAAACTGAACTGATCGGATACATACTTATGGTAGGCAGAAAGTCCAAACGCCTCTTCTTGGTAAAGCGCTTCTGCATACGTTGCAAACCCTTCATGCAACCAAATATCTTCCCAGTTTTTGGCAGTGATGTGGTTTCCCCACCATTCATGCGCCAATTCATGTAACAACGTCACGTCCATATTGTAGAGTTGAAAAAAACCAGCGCCATAAGATATCGATGTTTGGTGTTCCATCCCCGCAGCCTTGGTCATCACAATACCTAATTTCTCTTTTGCAAAGGGATAAGGTCCAAAGGCTTTGCTCAAAAAAATCATGTATTGTTTGGTTTGTGCGATGAATGTTTTTCGTTTTTCTTGGTAGCTTCTGGTATCTGAATCGTACCAGCTTTGTGGATAGTAATTTGCTTTGGGCTCTTCTTTCAAAAGATAAAATACCAGTTTAAGATGATCGAGTTCAGGGATGCTATCTTCAACGCGTTCATAATTGCCCATTTGAAAAACGATATCATAGTTATTGATTGGATAGTTTGTCTCCCAGATATGGATTTTCCAGTCTTCGGCAATGTCTTCGATTTTTTTTAAGATGCCGTTGGCCGCGACCAACAAATCTTTGGGCGCAATGATTTCCAATCGGACCCTTTCAGGCTCATCCGCGGGATCGTTTTTACAGGGAAACCACACATGTGCGCCAAATGACTCATTGTTGACACTGACCCAGGGCGCATTATCCGGACTTTGACTCCAGTTAAAGCCTGCACCCCAAGGTGGCTTGTTATTGACAGGTGGCGATCCGCCATAATGAATACGTATACGGTTGATGCTATTGGCTTTGAAAGTCGAGTTCATAACAATGCGATCATCTTCATGTGTAAACGCTAGCGGTTGGTCTTTGCTTGAATCAACGACTTCAACTTGTGTGGCGGTCAACACGTTAACAAGATCAAGCTCAAGGGGGCCATGGTCTTTCGCAAGAACTTTAAATTCGATTTCTGTATAACCCGAGATCATTTCTGCTTCCGGATCGATTTTTATATGGATCAAGTAGGACTGAATATCGATATTCGTATTATTTGGGTTGGTCGGACGGGTAGGCAAGAGCTCTTCATCATCATCTATTTTCGTAGTTTTGTCATTGACGTGATGCTGAAGGACGGTACCGGGTGTTCTGGTCCGATCATTGGGTTGTTCTTCCGTGGTGGCACAGGAAATGACCTGCAGAAATACCAACATCAGAGCCATGTGAATCACTTGAGGCATCATGTGAAAGTTTTATAATAATGCGTTGCGATAGTCAAGTCCTTTGTGTTTTCTGAAAATTCCGGGAACAGACGATTTAACTGTAATATGTTCCGCAAATAGCAATGGGGTCCGGGTGCGGGTACCGTAATCAAGATAGGTTTTGTTGGATTTAGAAAAAGGCCTCGCATGTGGTGACAAATCGTTTAGGTTCTTCTAAATGAGGGTAGTGACCTGACCCAGCAAAAACATGGATTTGATCAGATCGTTGATCTAAATGCTGAGCGCCGTTCATGAGCATATCCCAATAGCCATTGATCAAAAGATGATCTTGCCTGATTTCAGAAAAATCGAGTTTCTGTTGAAACTTCTTCTCTGCCAAAACAGACTGGACAACTTGTTCAAAAACCTCTTCATTATCAGGAAGATTGAGCTCTTTTTTGTATTGTGTGATTTTTTCACAAGCGTCTAAGTTACCCCAGTAAAACATTTTTCTTAGATCATCTCTTTTATCCATATCATCAAACTTTTTTCTAATGTCTAACGCATGAAACTTTTCAAAATAAACATCTTCCTTAAATGTTTGATAAAAATCTCGAAAGCCTTCAGGGTTTGTTAAGCGTAATAAAATGCCGTCAATTAAAAGCGAGGCACTCGCTCCGCCTGGGATGCGATTAGCTCTTCCGGCAAACAATGCCTTGATATCCAAATCTGGTTTTTCTCGAAGCAACTCTAAAAGGATTTTTGAACCATAACTATGTCCAAAGACACCCTTCAATTGCTTTGCGTATTTCTCTTCAGAGAGATGTATCAATGCAAGCAAATCGTCTATATTCTGTTGATGGGTTGTATTTTCCTTTGTTTGTCGTGATCGTCCGCAATTTCTTTGGTCATAAAAAATCCAGCCAATCTCTGATCGCTGATAACAATCTATCTCATCATGGAGCTTCTCAAAAACAGAGCAATTGCTTCCAGGACCTCCATGCACAAAAATACAATACTTAGCGTATTGCCGATCTGGAAAGCGAATATACAAATCATCTAAAATATTATGCATAGATCTATTTATATAACACATAAATTCCAGGGACAGTCGACTGAGTTACAATATGTTGCGCAAATAGCATTGGGGGACGGGTACGGATACCGTAATCGAGATGTTATTTTCTAGTACCCAGTTTGCCCCGATATTTTTTAAAAAAAATTGCCGATTTTAGACTATTCGTCATGTTTATATCTATTCTCTAACCATAACTAATTTTGTGATCTCACCCATGGCTCGATACGGTCGTTGCGGATCGTATTGAGGGTGCCATGTATTGCTGGATCGTACAATTCGGATCTTGTGATAAAATATCGAGCAAAGTCATGACCGGTTAAGCCAGGTGCTCGGTAATATTCACTACGAGTTTGTTCTTCTTCTAAATAAGATTCAAATTGCACTACGGTTAGGACGCGGCGCTGTCCACCTGGTGTAATGATGCCTATTCTAAATTCATTTTCGGGTGTGAATAATAAACATATTTCAAAAGAAAAATTTGTGTGGATGACTTGGATGATGGACTCTACATGGGTTGACCAACCAAATTCACCTTGGGTAAACGGAGTCATTCGATAGTTTTTCAGCAATTGTAGTAAAATTTGGAACAATGTATGGTTGTACTCGCTGAGATCAATTCCATAAGTTTCCTCAAGTACGCTTAAAACCTCTGGAAAAACGTCTTGAATGCGGGTGGTGGTTGTCGCAAAACGCATATTTTCCTCAAAAACGTCTTGATCGTGATAATGCAAAATTACAAAAGCGCCTGTATAAAATTCTGCCCAAAGCCTTTCAGCATCTTCGAGTAAGTGCTCACTTCGTACAAATTCAATGAAATAATATAATACGCGAAAGGCGAGATACATGATACCCGTTGGGTATGTTGTTGTATTGGCAACTTGATCGAGGATGAGAAACTCTACGATATTTTCTACGTATTTGACTGCGGCAGCATGGAAAGAAAGAGTTTCATCTTGCAAAAACCATTGTAACAACCTCCAGGCAGCATCATCATCACGTGATATCCAAGTGATTTCTTCAGCGAACATAACACGTCCGCTTTGGGCAAGCGTTTCGTGCAGTTGATTGAGGTGTTCAGGAGAAACACTGCGTTCCAAAAGGATTCTACGTGCGCGTTTGGCCAGTTCTAACTCGCCAAATATTGCAATGCGCATAAGCCTTTGTTCTGTGTTGTCGCTTCGTAAAAATGCTAGTTGATCTTCATATATGACCAAAAGCCCTCGACCTTGTAATTCTAATAATCTAAGCAAAGCCCAATCTGAAAGCCATCCTGATGAACCTGTTGCCAAGCGTATTAACAAGTTTATATGTTCTTGTCTTAAGGCTCTTCCGAGCATGATATCGTTGAGCAGTTGTTGATCCGTTTGTTGGACCATTCTCTCATCAATTTCTTCAATCAGTGTTCGAATGTGTTCTTGCTCTTCGTCAGTAAGCGGATCCCCCCAATTTTCTGCATTCGATGTTATTTTTGCTATGGGTTTTTTCTTGGCTTTGCTGCTTGGGTGGGGGGCTTGTTGCGGTGATTTTTTTTCGTCTGGATCATTGCCGATCATTGTAGCAGGCAGAGCATAGGTAAGAATTGCTGCTAACACGGGATCAATGTTTTGGGTAACCGTTGTAAGTGGTTGAAAATCTGGTGTCTTGGATACAAACTCAACTGTCTTTAGTGCAGATGGATAACCACGTCCTGATGTCATTGCAAGACTTTCTTTGGGGGCCCGGTTGAGATTTCGCAATGTGTTTTGATAGGCATTGTACCCATCTAAATTTGGTTTTCCTCCATCAATGTTACTAAATGTTCCCCCTGGTGTTGTAGGAGGTTTGGGTCCTACCACGACTTGACGTAAACCATCTTTAAAAACTTCAAACCGTATCGGTCCCATTGCATTTGGACTGCTGTTGGTTAACCCAGCGCCAAGAACCAATCCAGCAACTTGTAAAACTCTGGTCTTGATCCATATGTACAAAAACCTTCCTGCCAATTCGTACTGTAATGCTGCTGGTACAATGTAGTGCTGATGCATAAATCGCATATAGTGATCTTCTAGATACCCCTGTTTATCGCTTTTGAAATCTTTCAAGGTGAACCCTTTTTGCTTACCTCTATTTTCCGGAAGCAAATATGAAGTAAATGCCCCTTGTTGCGTTACTGCATCCAAATATTGTGAAAGGCTTGGTGCATAGATCATCAAAGTATCACCGCCCGCACTTAAACTTTTGTATAGCTCGTAGTTCTCTACTTCATGAAGTACATAATATGCCCATAATGCTATTGTAATCAGTGCCCCTACTGGGTGTTGAGACAGCCTTTCGGCGGCTTTGCTACTTAAGATACCACCGATCACCATGGCTTGTTGAAAAATCACAACGTTTTCTTGCAACGATGTAATTATCGTTGCAGCGTCACTACCCCAAAAGTCGTAGATCTCTTTAAAAGCACCTTTCCAAGTCTCTGCAAATGCATTTAACTCAATATCATGGTCGGGCCCCTCAAAGAAAACCCGCTGAAGTTTTGCTTCATATGACCCACCGAAAATAGGGGAACTAAATCCTAATAATTTTTTATCTAGGCTTGAAATGACGGTAGCGTTTTTTTTAATTTTCTGATTTTCCACCCCATAATCATTTGTCAATACATCTGATTTAGGCCAGGTTTCTGCTTCCATCTGCTTGTATAGATCTTGTGTAAAGTATGGACTATTGATGACATCTAGTAGATCTTGAGAAAGTTTATCAAACGTTGCTTTGATTGCGTCTTTGTCTGTTTTGTTTTTTTTGGAAAGTGCTGATTCTGTTTGATTGTAGATGGTGGCTTTGATTATTGCCAATTGCTTTGTATCTAAGTTGCTATTTTTACGTGTATTTTGGGCATAGGCGAGGCTTAGCATTCCATCTTCGACTATCGCTAAGATGAAAAACATCCATAAAAAAACATAGGAAAACTGGTGGTGTTTTTTACATCGCATTTATCGTCCCCTTTTCAGTACGTCAAATCTAGTAACACAGCGCGCAATAAAAAACAAGCTCATCTGGTATACAGACATGCATGTGTCTGGTTTCTTACAAAGGTATCTTACTCTCTACCATTCCATAACAGTTGGCTGTCGCCGGTTTTTTAATTTTTTACCGTGTCTCAGACACCTCCTATTTTGGCCTTTTCTTGCATCATTTATATGCCTTTTGTGTTGAACTTGAGGTATGAGCTTAGCGCTATGAATAGGCAGCAGTTATTATTGGGACTTTTTGTTGGGTTGTTGGTTGGAATGAATCTTCTCGGGGGGAAGATCACAACCCTATTTGGTGTTTCTGTCTCGGTGAGTATTTTTATGATGCCGCTGAGTTTTTTGATTACAGATATTGTGGCAGAAGTGTATGGCCGAGATGCTGCCAAGGCGTTTGTGCATATTGGGTTGATCACCTTGCTTATTATTTTGGCGTTTACCATAGTTTTTACCCATCTTCCTCCCCATCCGCGCTATCCTTATAACGAAGCATATGTCACGGTTTTTGGATCTTCCATCCGAATATTATTTGCCAGTTGTATCGCTTTTTTTATTTCACAGCTGCATGATATCTGGGCATTTGAATTTTGGAGAAATAAAACCCAAGGACGGTGGTTGTGGCTACGTAACAATCTATCGACAGGTGTATCGCAAGCCATTGATACATTGTTGTTTATGCTGATCGCATTTTACCAAACAACACCAAAGTTTGACGTCGCTTTCATCTTACAGTTGGCGATACCGTTCTATTTATTCAAATTAGGATTTGCACTTCTGGATACGCCCTTTGTCTATTTGGGGGTCTATTATCTTACCAAGAACAAGCTTCATCAAAGTTCATCTTGAGCTGTTTTTGATCTTATAAGGCGTGTTAAGGCTAGGCTGGTTTGCGCAGGTAGTATGCACATCTACATTGGTTCGAGGCGCTTAAAAAATTGCGTTTGGGGAAGATTGCTTTAGAATTTTTGGAATGAGTCGATATTTAGACGGTTATGTTATACCGATTAACAAAAGCAAATTGAAAGACTATAAAAAAATGGCAAACCTTGGTCGTAAGGTATGGATGGAGCATGGAGCGCTGGATTATTACGAGTGTGTTGGTGCCAAGTTAGATAGCGCATGGGGACTTTCTTTCCCCAAGCTTTGTAAACTCAAGCCCAATGAAACCGTGATTTTTGCTTTTGTCGTCTATAGATCAAAATCACACCGCGATCGAGTGATAGCCAAAGTTCACAAAGATCCACGCATGCAAGCACAAAACTTTGACAAAAATATGCCATTTGACATGGAACGATTTACTGTTGGAGAGTTTGAGACTTTACTTCATACTTGACTCCAATCATCTTCATGCACTGTATCTCATCCTATTTTAAGATTATAGTGGAAGGAATGTAATTCGGAGGCAAACCATCATTGTACGTAAGTTCAATTAGCCCAGCAACTTCTCAATTCCCAAAATTGTAGAACAACTAATAGATCTCTCGCCATGCGATTGTAATAATGGATGCGTCTCCGCCAGCACCTGCATTGGATAAAGCTTGGGAAGCCATTTGCATGCCTTCTGTACTGTAGTAAATACTTGCATTTCCATCAATATCGATCTCATTATCACTATCAGTACCAATGCTGTTAACGATCACTTTTCCAAAAATATCCGAAGTCCCCGTCGTATCCAATGTTAATTCGGTACTTGAACCCATCACAAAAACGGTGCCGACAATGGTCGAGTTCCCAGCCAATTCCAATGACGTATCGCTGGCAACCAATACAATACCACAAATTCTGGTATTGGATTGAATGGTCATCAATGGTTTAGTCGTGTTGATGACATAGATCTTAGGATTGTTACAGTCATTGCCATCGCTGTTTGTAATCGTTGTTGTGTTACCCGTAAAACATTCTACGCCAGAAGCACTACAACTTAGTGATGCAATTTGATTGTTTAACGTTTCCCATTCTGAGCAATTGGCCGCTGCACCCAAATTGACATTCAAAGCAGCGACCCCGCTTACCCCTAAACCTGCGACAACACCTTCTATATTAAGTGATGATTGAATATTTAAATCAATTGTACTTTCATATGCCAAGGCATGACCACCAGAAAGAGGAAAAACAGGGGTTCCCGTACAGCCTGAGCCAGAACAGGTAGACAGGTCTGGTATTTCCATATCCTGGCCTGAGATTTTGGCAGCTCCCCATACGCGAACATCTGCTTCTTCAGATCCACATAGCATGGCAGCAGAGGGACCACTGATAGGATCATCAGGAAACTCGATCGGATCACTAATTTTTTGAAGATGCACTTCAATGGCTAATGATCCACTATTACTATTGACTGCTGTTGAAGTGAGAATGATTATATTATCACTATCATTTGTGAGATCTCCATCACCATCGTCATTATCCGTAACCTCAACGGTGTAAGTGCCATCGTTGAAAGTCGTCGTAGATACAATGGGAGTGCCATCATAGGTTGCAAGAAGTGTATCAAAGTCAATGGAATTTTCTGCAATAGGGCGGGCTTTGGCGAGCCCAACTTCAGCAATATTAAAAAGCCCGATGGTCTTGGTATAATCTCCACTACTTTTTACCGACACGGTTGTGGAGGAAATCGATATCATGCCGACAAATGTCAGCATCAAGATTCCAAACATAACAACTGCAATGACAAAACCACGATCGCCTTTTTTTTGTTTGTATAAATATGTATATTGCTTGAGGGGCATATAAAACTCTTCAACGAAAGTATGTAAAAAATACTGGGTTACATCACTCAAAACATAAACAGCATTAGAACAAACTGAGCAAACCTAGCAAAAAACTGACAGCAGAAGAGAGTGTAATATAACTGAAACAGTATGTCCAAATCCGTGACGTAATTTGGGTCATTTTGGGTGATGTAATTTCTGGGCCTATTACGTAACCTACACATTTTTTAGTTATGAGTGCTATGATTCATTAGGTCTCTATACAGTGGATTTCAGATTTACATCCATCATATTCAAAAAGATCTGTGCTACTTAGGAATATGAAGCAGGTTGTAAGAATATAAACCACTGAAAATATTATAAAAAAACTAAAGGGCTTAGGTGTAAGTTCAGCACAAAATGATACCTAGCTTGATACTATGTCGATTTTCTCTTTTTTCAGTTGGCTCCAAGAAATGACTTTTCCTGTCATAGTGGTTCGTTTGTATGACAAGATATTCGTGATTATGAGCGCTATTTTTTTGATGCGCTGATTCTGACTTATTTACGTTGTCATATTTTGATCTCTTGTCTTGGCGCCGCTCTGAGATCAAATTCAGATTGGGGTAAAAATCCTCCAACTTGCATACTCCAAAGGCGGGCGTAAAATTTTCCATCTTGCAACAGTTTTGCATGGGGACCATCTTCAACGACTTTCCCCTGATCGAAGACAATAATACGATCCAGTTGTGAAATTGTAGAAAGTCGATGTGCGACGACAAGCACGGTATGGTTTTTCATGACATGTTCAAGCGAGTGCTGAATCGCTTTTTCTGTAATTGAATCAAGGCTCGATGTCGCTTCATCCAAGGCTAAGATAGGGGCATTTTTGAGAATGGCGCGTGCGATGGCAATGCGCTGTCGTTGTCCCCCTGATAGTTTGACACCGCGTTCACCCACATAGGCTTGGTATCCATCAGGAAGTTGCATGATAAAGTCATGTGCTTGGGCAGCTTGCGCGGCAGCAAAAACCTCTTCATCGGTGGCTTGCTCTTTCCCATAACGAATATTGTCCAGGAGCGTGCGATGAAAGAGCATCGGTTCTTGCGGGATCATGCTGATTTGATCACGCAAACTTTCCTGCGAATATTTGGCAATATCTTGCCCATCAATAGAAATCACCCCTGATTGAATGTTGTACATACGTAAAATGAGGTTGGTAAAAGTTGTTTTGCCCGAACCTGAGAAACCCACCAGACCGACTCTTTGACCTGGTGCAATCCGTATATTTAAATTGTTAAAAATGGGTTTTTCGTTGGCATAAGAAAAACAAACATCATGAAAAACAATTTCTCCTCGTGTAACGCGTAAAGCAGGTGCGTCTTTGATGTCAGTGACTTCATGGGGTTTGACAATCATACGAACACCTTCGGCAATATTGCCGATGTATTCAAAAAACTCTAGGAAACGTCGACTTAGTCCCAGTGCTTGATTGATCAACATCAGCGCCAAACTGGTGATCATGGCAAAAGCCCCAATGGATATTTTGCCGTGAACCCAATAGTACAATGAGAGCACAATCATAAAAGCTTGTAAAAACAAGGTTGCGATCGATTGGAACCATCGCATATATTCCATGAACCAGAAGGTTTTTTGTGCGGCTTTGACCTCGACATCAAGATAGTAATCAAGATGTTTTCTTTCGAAGTTCGATTTGGCAAAAAGTTTGGTGTTTAACGAGTTGGTTACGCTATCGACAATTTTGCCACTGACCAGGCTTCGTTTGTTGGCAAATTCATTGGCATACACCCGGCATTTCGAAGCCAAAGCAAAAGAAATTACGATATAAAAAACAGTCCATACACCCAGAACAAGTGCGATGGTAGAATGGGCTTGAAAGATAAGGTATAAAGATGTTGAAAAAGTAATCAGTACCGGCCAAAAATCAAAAAGAATGGTAAATGCTGTCCGACTGACCCCCATAGAAACTTCATTGAGGCGGTTGGCCAGAGAGCCCGCAAAATTGGTGATAAAAAACCGTTGTGAATGAAATTGTAAATACTTAAATGCTGTACTACGAACACGCTTCCGGAGCGTCGCGCCAGTCATAACCAAAATGGCGCCCGACAGTCGACTAAAGATCAAAGTCCCCAGACTTAACCCAAGAAAAATAAGCATGGTCGGTTTAAGCTGTATGAGCGCATCTTGGAAACTGCCGGTGACGTTGGATCCTTCATCAATCAGCCGTTTGATGATATAGGGCACCATGATTTGGCAGATGGCCTGTCCTGTTTCACAGACAAGCATAGAGATGAAGGCCCACTTGTAAAATTTGAGGAAATACAAAGTAAAGGCAAAAGGATTGCTCGGAAGTTTCGGAGCTTGCGGGTCTTGTACATATATGTCGGCTACTTTTTGCACAGGCGTAACAATTTAATGTATTTAGGCAAGTGCCTCAAGTTGAATCGTTTTTTCGTGTGACATCATTTTGCATTAGAATGTATTTCATTAAATTCGAATTTAATTTGGGTCTGTGCCTGTTGTATCACGAGCCTGATATTGCAAGGGGTTTTCAACCAAAAATCGCCATATGGTTTAGATAACAATGGTCCCACCTATGACGGCAACCGTATTGGTACGTCCTTGAATGTACACGCTATCGTTTATACCATATGCTAAGAGATAGTTTGGACCCCAACGGGCTGAATCAAATAAGCGGCTAAAAAAGAAACGGTCGCATGCAACTGATCCTTTATCAGGAAAATCTATCAACGCTTTTTTCCTGTGTTTTTATATTTAGAGATCGTCCAAAAAAGTAAAAATTCTTTCTATTTGAAACGATATTGGGTAGT
>JAGRMV010000023.1:15352-17428 GCA_020441045.1 Deltaproteobacteria bacterium
GTTACGTCATATCATCAAAATCATATAAAGGAGACATACCTATGAAAAAGTTCTTATTCTTTGCTCTTGCAGTTTGCCTGAGTTCACACACGCTATTTGCTGCTGATATTGATAAAGTCGGTAATTCCATGAAGGGGTCTGGCACATATGGTATGGCTGGGTGTGGTCTTGGTAGTATGCTTTTTCAAGATGATAAACAGATTTCACAAATTCTAGCGGCGACGACCAATGGAACTTCAGGTAACCAAACCTTTGGTATTTCTACAGGTACATCCAACTGTACAAGTAACGGTCTTGTTAAGATTGACAAAGAAACGCAAGCCTATGTTGAAGTCAATTATGATGTTCTACAAAAAGATATTGCTCGCGGAGAAGGAGAAACCCTTGCAGGTTTTGCCAGTCTTTTAGGCTGCAATACACAACCCCTTGGTCAAGTTTTGCAAAAAAGCTATACACAACTGAGCTCTGCCACAGATTCAATAGGTTTTTTAGCCAATGTGCAGCAAACAATTGCTGAAAATCCAACTGCTTGTGAGACATTATAAACCAGAACAAATAAAGATAAAAAAAGAGCGTACGTGGTATTTTTTATCATGTACGCTCTTTTTATTTTTATCGGTATCTATATCCTTTGCGCAAAATCATGATGATATCGATATAGATCAACTCGCACAAGATCCTTACTGGCATCTTCTCTTGCATTATAAAAAGACGAGAAAGGGGTTTCGTAGTCTTGCTGATGGTGAGTCTTTCTTTATTCACCCTCGGGGTCATATTGAGCCATTACTAGAGATGCAGTCTAATATAGACGCATTGTTTACAGATGCACCGATTGAAGATGATACAAAAGACCCACGTTGTCGGTTTCCTTTAAGGTATCAATGGCTTCAGAAAAAACTGCAAAAGACAAGCTATCCTCTGCATGCGCAACTTCCCTGCAGAACATTTCAAAGTTGGAAATCGCAATTGGGTACGCAGAAACTCTATGTCAATTTTGCTAGTAATTATACGAACAATCCCGCTTCGATGTTCGGTCATACCTTCCTCCGGCTTGAAAGGAGCCAAAACAACAAAAAATTACCCGATATGCTGCACTATACTGTGAATTTTGCAGCTGAAACCAATGGTCATGACGGTGGCATCACCTATACTTTGAAAGGCTTATTGGGTGGATACCCAGGGGTTTTTTCTACCATTCCCTTTTATCAAAATATTCAAAAATACAATCATATTGAATCTAGAGATTTATGGGAATATCCACTTGCCCTAACAGCATCACAGATTGATACGGTGATGGATCACCTTTGGGAGTTAGGAAGTACGTTTTTTCGGTACTACTTTATTGATGAAAATTGTTCTTATTTTTTACTTCTATTGCTAGAAACCACGGATCCACTTGCTAAACTCGATCAACATTCAGAGTTGCCATTTTTTACCATGCCCTTAGATACTATTCGCATGCTTAAAAAAAATACGAGCTGGGTAGGTCCTCCACAGTATCGGCCTGCAATTGAAAAAGTATTTTTTGAACGTTATCGCCAATTACAACGAAAACAAAAAAAAGCTACGCGCCATTTACTTCAAAAAACATTTGATCCGACTTATGTGCAACTTTCGCCGAAACAGCAGGCAGAAGTTCTAGATACCGCAATTGATTACTTTGCTTGGGTAGAACATCACCATGCTAAAACGCCATTTCAAAAAAAAATCCTTCTCGAAAGAAGTAAGATGACTGTACCGAATCAATATACATCTATTTCACATCCTAAAGATCCGACTGAAGGTCATCAAACATTGCGCATAGGTCTTGGATATCAGTATATGGATCAAAGCCATTATGCCAATCTACATCTTCGTTTGGCGTATCATGATCTTTTAGATAGTCCTATTGGTTTTGATCCTGTTTCACAAGTAGAATTTTTTTCTTTTCATGGAAGATTGAATCTTGATGCAGTAAAGGCGAGGGTTGCTGAATTTAAAATAGTAGAAATTGTTTCATTATACCCTTATCAAAAACAAACAAAAAAAATCTCTTGGAATGTTTCAACGGGGTATCAAACACAACCTGTTGCTTCC
>JAGRMV010000239.1 GCA_020441045.1 Deltaproteobacteria bacterium
TTCACAGTCAACGGCGTCTTCGATCATTGCGGCAACAAGATCATTCATTTGCGGTGTAAAAATATTTGGATCTTCTTTGCGCGCAATCTCAATCACTTCCATAGCAAAATTAATATGACAAGTTTCATCGCGGAAAACCCAGTTGGTCCCCGCGGCCAATCCATGTAACAAACCCTTGGATCGAAGAAAATAGACATAGGCAAAAGCCGCAAAAAAGAATAACCCTTCATTGCACGCCGCAAAGGAGACCATATTACGGATAAACTGCCGGCGCTGATCCTTGGTTTCAATCCGCTCCAAATGCATGGCATGCTCGGTCCACTGCAATGAAAACTCGGCTTTTTTCGCGATCGATGGAATGTTATGCACGGCTGCAAAAGCTTCCTTACGCTCATCTGGATCAGGAACATACGTATCAAGCAAGGTGAGATAAAACTGCACATGCACAGCTTCTTCAAATAACTGTCTTGATAAATACAAACGTCCCTCTGGAGAATTGATATGTTTGTATAGATTCAGTACCAAGTTATTCGAAACAATCGAATCACCCGTAGCAAAAAAAGCGACCAAGCGATGAATCAAAAACTTTTCAGGCTCTGATAGTTTTTCCCGAAGATCAACAAGATCGTCAGAAAAATCCACCTCTTCTACCGTCCAGGTGTTTTTAATCGCATTACGATACATTTCATACAAGTGTGGATATTTCATGGGACGCAATGTTAAATTAAAGCCAGGATCTAAAATCATTTTTTACCTCTCTACTTCTTCATGAAATGTCATCATGCAATAAAACACATGCTTGCTTAACACTTATTGGCAGACCTCACAAGCCTCTGGATTTTCCAAAGAGCAGGCAACCGCTTCAGCTGTTGTGTATGATTTTCCACCTGTGGTGGTTTTTTTGATTTCCGTGGCAGGGCGAGAACGTAGATAATACGTCGTTTTCAAACCCTTTTGCCAAGCATAAAAATACATGCTTGATAGCTTTCCAATATTGGGGCTTTCTTGGAATAAGTTCAAAGATTGGCTTTGATCCAAAAACGCCCCACGACCTGCAGCCAAATCAATCAAAGATTTCATCGAATATTCCCAAGCGGTACGGAACAGTTTGCGGATATTGGCAGGAATTGCTTGAATTTCTTGAATGGAACCGTTGTTGACCTTGATCTGATTGCGGATGTCATCATTCCACAAGTTGATGCTTTTGAGTTTGGCTACCAAGTATTTATTTACCTGCAAAAACTCGCCGGACATGGTCTCACGTTTAAATAAGTTCGAGACTTGTGGTTCAATAGCCTCATAGCAACCAACAATCGAAGCGATCGTTGCAGTTGGCGCAATCGCCAAAGATAAAGAATTGCGTAAACCGTGTTTTTTGATGCGCGCACGCAAGAACTCCCATTTTTCTTTTTCACGCGGCTCTACACCCCACAAATCAAATTGCAGCTGACCTTTCGCTGCACGTGTTTCAAAGAAGGTCAAATGAGGACCTTTGGTTTCGGCCAATTCACAAGATGTTGTCAAAGCCGCATAATAGACCACCTCTTGGATACGGTTGGAAAGTTCCAACGCTTCAGGACTATCAAGTTCCAAGTCCAATTTGAAGAAAGCATCTTGTAAGCCCATGATCCCCATACCAATGGGACGCCAACGCTTATTCGAGTGCTTGGCCTGATCTGTTGGATAGAAGTTACGATCAATCACGCGGTCTAAAAATTTCGCAGCCGTTCGGGCCGTACTCTCGAGTTTTTTAAAGTCAAATTTGCCATCAACCACGTGGTTGGCCAAATTGATCGAGCCCAAATTACAAACCGCTGTTTCATCATTGGAGGTTACTTCCGTGATTTCGGTACAGAGATTGGATAAATGCACCACACGATTGCGATTGCCGGTTTGATTGCATTTTATGTTCGAGGCATCTTTGAACGTCATCCATCCCTGCCCCGTTTCAGCCAAATTTTTCATCATCCGAGCATATAAATCTCGAGCTTCAATCTGACGCACGTACAACTGAGCACGTTCGGCTTCAAGATAGGCCTCTTCGAATTCCTTGCCATATAAATCAGGGAAATGCGGTACTTCTTTCGGGTCAAACAGAGACCATTTGCCATTTTCTTGTACCCGTTTCATAAATAGATCTGGGATCCAGTTGGCCAAATTTAAATTGTGGGTTCTACGTGCTTCGTCACCCGTATTCTCACGAAGCTCTAAAAATGTCTCGATATCAGCATGCCAAGTTTCCAAGTAGACACAAGCAGCACCTTTTCGTTTTCCTCCCTGATTTACCGCCATGACCGATGAATCAAGCGTTTTTAGCCATGGAATGATCCCATTTGATTTACCGTTGGTGCTTCGAATCAACGAGCCATTACTACGCACACGATGATAGGCCACACCAATACCACCTGAAAATTTCGATAACATCGCAACATCGGTATATTTTTGATAAATCGATTTAAGGTCATCCAGAGGGGAATCCAACAGAAAACATGACGACAATTGCGGATGCTTGGTCGCCGCATTAAACAAGGTTGGGGTCGAGAAACTAAAATCAAAAGATGAAATAAATAGATAC
>JAGRMV010000240.1 GCA_020441045.1 Deltaproteobacteria bacterium
AGGTGATTTTGAAAACTATCTTGTTTATGTAGATAAAAGAATGGCGATCGAATCCAAAGCCGAGCTCAAAGCTCTAACAGCGATCTATTATCGCGCTTACATTCCGGCCTTACAAGAAGGCGGAGACTTTAAGACATATTATCATAATCTTATCAATACAGTCGATCCCGAAATTATGCTTGAATACGCGATTGCAACCAAAGCCAGTGTCGCTTTGAGTTCGCAAACAACCACCATCGCGGGTTTGAACTTGCAAATTGTCCCGGTCATCGATAGAGGTCAAGGCAAGGTCAGCTTAGATATTATTTACACACTGCTAAGCCAATCTGCCAATGACCGATACTTCAATCCCAATACAGAAAACATCTATCAGGTCCTTGGTAACTATATTGATCAGCATCAAGCAGATGTTCCAGAAAAACAAAATATATTTGCCAATGTTGAAATCAACAAAGAAGATGGAGAAGAAGTTATTGTTGCGATCATGGATTCTGGAACTGATTTAAGCGTATTTGATCCGAGCAACCGTTGGGTCAATAACAAGGAAATACCCAATGATGGGATCGATAACGACAACAATGGCTATATTGATGATGTCAATGGTATTGCCTATACCTATGAATCCGATAAAACAACGGAACTCCTCTTCCCTATTCTCGACTATATGAATAAAGACCAATTGGAGCAAACCAGGAAAATCAGTATTGGAATGACAGATTTATTTGGATTCAATAAGGATACTGAAGAGTCTGATCTTTATCGTCAGGTGTATAAGAGTCTATCCACCCCCGAGCAACTTGAACAGTTTTCAGAGCGCATAAGCCTCTATAGCAGCTATTCGCATGGCACCCATACTGCTGGGATCGCAGCCGAGGGCAATGCTTTGATCAAACTGATGGTGGCCAGAGTCACATTTGGTCATAAAGTTATACCACCGATGCCGACTCTTGAAGGTGCCATCAAAGATAATAAAGCCTTTGAAGAAACCATCCAATATTTCAAAGATAATGGGGTACGTGTGGTCAATATGAGTTTTGGTGGAAGTCTGGCTGATACCGAAAGCGCCCTGGAGCAAAATGGTGTGTCCGATCCTAAGGAAAGAAAAGCATTGGCCCGAAAAATCTTCGATATCGGTAAAAACGGTATGGAAAAAGCGCTACGCAATGCCCCAGACATTCATTTTGTGATCGCGGCTGGCAACAGCAACAACAACAATGAATTTGATGAAGAAATTCCCAGTATGTTGAATTTGCCCAACGTGACCACTGTCGGCGCTGTTGATATGGAAGGTAACATTGCTGATTTTACCACCACCGGTAAAGTCGAAATCTATGCCAATGGTGAAAAAGTTGTCAGCTATGTTCCAGGCGGGAAACGCGTGCCGCAAAATGGTACATCGATGGCATGCCCGAATGTGGTGCAAGTCATCGCAAAGATGCTGACCCAAAAACCTGAATTGACTGTACAGGAACAAAAAGAAATTTTGCTTGGTACAGCCTTCGAGAAAAATGGCTTAAAGCTCATTAACCCTGCAGCTGCGATACAAGCAGTGCGGGACTGATTGCATAAGACAAAAAAACCTACGTACAAAAGGCCGGGCTTATATGGCATAAGCCCGGCCTTTTTTTTCAAAACAACATTTAGCAAATATTTTTTTGCGTTTTCTGGACAATGATACGATCGAGCATATCTGGGATCAAAAAGCGTACCACCGGTAGCCACTTGTACCACTTCGGGATGAAAAGTTGTTTTTTACCTTTTTCTAAGGCGCGGAGAATTTCTTGACTACACTTATGGACGTCGGTCCCTTTGTCAGATTGGTGCTGCACTTTTTTATTGCCCAGTTCAACAAACGAATTGCTGCGCAGATTGGTGCCTTTAAGCCAAGATGGAAACACACTTAAAAATTGCACCTGTGGTTCGACCTCAAGCCGAAGCGAGTCGATCCAGCCAACCAGCGCATGCTTAGAAGCTGCGTAAGCGGTATGATAGGGCACACCCATTTTGCCCTGAAAAGATGAAATCGCAACCACATGGCCACGGCTTTGCAATAAAAACGGCAATGCTTTGTGCAAAAGATCGACATTGGCAAAAAAATTGACTTCCATCATCTGTCGAAAGACATCGATGTCTGGCAAGTCTTTAAACTCAGACCACATACTCATTCCAGCATTGAGAAAAAGCATATCAAGGTTTTTCGATGCAGTTGCAGCTGTGAGCAAGCGCTGCGTGTCCTCAGGCGCAGTGATGTCTCCAACAAAAATGGAAATATCTCCATCGCCCACACACAATGCCTTTGTTTGTGCCAAGGCATGTTCATCTCTTCCTGCAAGCAAAATATTTGCACCCTTGTGACTGAGCGCAACGGCCAAGGCCCGACCCAGACCCGAAGAGGCGCCGGTGATCACTACATTTTTATCTGTAAACATGCAGCTCATGGTCGTCTATCAAAATCCGCCATGGTTTGCTTCGATAATTTCCAATCCTCAAAAGGTGTCTCCGATGGAATAATCTTACCAGGGTTCATGATATGATGTGGATCCAAAGTATCTTTGATGCCTTG
>JAGRMV010000241.1 GCA_020441045.1 Deltaproteobacteria bacterium
ACTAAAGTGCCCATGGACGGGCTGGTCGATGTTATCAAAACATCCAAGTCTCAAAGTCAGATTGATTATACCGTATTCTATTATTGCCTTGGTTTTTGCTTTGCTGGTGTATCTTTTTACAGCTGAAGGCGTATCGCTTATTCATAGTTTCGTTCATCAGATTCTTGCCACCATACATCTAGATCCTGATCAAATGACCCAAATGAATATGCTACAAAAAATACTGTTTTATCCACTCCTGTATCTCTTGAAGGTCCTGTTTTATCTCATCAGTGCAGCATTGGTGATGCTACTTACATTAATGGTCGGAAATATTTTATGCGCTTTTTTTTGGGAGTTGCTCATTGAAGAAGTGTTTAAGATTGAAGGGAAGGCGCAATGGGTTTTTCAGCATGAGAGTCTGCTGCATCGAATAGTTACGCCACTTGCACGTGAGGTTGTCAAAGAGCTAATGTATTTATTGTTCTTTATTGCGGCATGGCTATGTACGATTATACCTGTGATTGGACCGATGATCTCTCTTGTACTTGGTCCTGTTGTGATTTGTTTTTGGTTTGGATTTATTGTTTCTGATTTTTCCATGTCAGTCATGGCAGCTAAAGTGAAACAAAGACTGATCTATGGTCGATCAAAATGGCTTTATTTAACAGGCATGGGTTTATACGCTTTGGTTCCCATACTTGGGCTTGTAATATATCCATTGTTTATTATTGGGCATGCCAAAAACATTGTTACGCATGACAAACTTATTCCCTCTCCCGATGTTTACGTTTAACTTCAATGCGTAGAATTTCTTGCAAATGCTTTGCAGGAAAGAATCGGTTGGGATTGGTATTTATAAAGATTACATAAAATAAAGACCGATGTTTTGGTCATGATTTTTTTGTGATGTAAACATTGATGGCAAATGCTTGTAGGAAAAGGGAATGAGTCTTTGTCTTTCAAAGGCATGTTTGCAATCCTTCTTTAAAAGATGGATATTGAAAAACAAAGCCGGTTTCTAAAATTTTATGGTTCATGATCCGTTTGTTAAGAGGTTTTTCGGGTTTTTTTACTTTCCATGGCTTTTTGATGTATTGATAATACCACTGGGCAATATCCCATTGCATACTCGGGTGCGAATCACTGCCGAGATACAGTGTATCAGGGGTCTTTAGCTGACTGATATGATGAAACATTGTCGCTGCATCCTCTATATGAATGCGATTGGATATGCGTGCGTAATCAAGGGGGTGATTGTTTTGTAGCAAATCAAGCAAGCGGTTACGTGTTTCACTGTAAAGGCCAGATAAACGAATAATTGTATGGTTTTTACTATGCTTCTGAATCCATTGCTCAGCTTGCAAGAGAACTGTCCCCGAAAATCGAGTGGGTTGTGTTAACGATGTTTCATCAATAGTTTCTCCTTGGTTTTGATGATACACGCCTGTACTTGATGCAAAATAGACGTGTTTTGCACGTTCAATGACGTCCTGTAATTGCACAAGGGAGTTTAGATAAATCTTTTGATAAGATTGTTGGGTGTGGCTATCAGGAGCAGCTGTAAAAAAAATATGATCAAAATCGATAGGCAAATCAAAACGCATCGATGCAGATCCTAAATCTAATACGTAACGATGATAATCTTGCGGGAGCTTGGTAATATCACGGTTGATGGTATGGACAATATAGTTTGATTGATCCATTTTTTTGGCAATGCGCTTACCTAAATCACCCGCCCCAATGATCAAACAGTGTTTTTGTTGTTGAACCACGCTTTTACTTTTCAGCGATCAAGGTTGGATAGGTCGGTTCCCACATAAATTGATCTACTTTCTCTTCGGCTTGCGCTCTGGTTGTTTTGGCATCATGATCCAGAATAATAGTGATGGCAATTTCACGCGTAATTTCACGCAGCCTTGTAATATGTGGAAAGAGCATGCCTTGCGCGAGTTCTTCTGGCGTCACTTGTTCACTTAAGGTTTTTGAAGCCAAATAGAACATTTTGCTGCTTACATGTTTTGCTTGGGCAAGCAATGCACCTAAACCAACACCTGGAAAAATAAATACGTTGTTGCCTTGGCTTATGCGAAACGACTTGTTGTCATAGGTAAAGGCCGGGAAAGGACTTCCTGCGGCTACAAGTGCCTTGCCATTTGTCCACTGAATAAGGTCTTCAGGCTTGGCTTCGGATAACGTATCGGGGTTTGAAAATGGCATAATAACTGGACGCGTATTATATTTCTGCATGGCGTTAACGATGTCTTGCGAAAATAGACCCGGCTGACCGGAAGTGCCAATCAGAACGGAAGGTTTAAACTGCTCGACTAAATGAAGTAAATTGCTGGTATCTTCAATTTTATATTGATCAAGCAAATCTTGTGACCAAAGAAAATCTTTTTTATACGGGTCTGATTTTTCATCAAAGACGGTGATCAGACCGGTCGAGTCAGTGATTGCAACTTGCGCCAGCACATTTTTATCAGGTTGTAAGTAGCTGATGGTTTTAAGTAAAAGTCGGCCAATTCCTATACCTGCAGCACCAGCACCCATAATGAGAATGCGTTGGTCTTCAAGTTTT
>JAGRMV010000242.1 GCA_020441045.1 Deltaproteobacteria bacterium
TGCATACCAATTCTAGAGATGAAGCGCTGGGCCTGCCCACCGATGAATCTGCCACCATTGCGCTACGCACGCAGCAACTGATTGCCGAAGAAAGTGGCGTCACCCACACCATCGATCCACTGGCCGGTAGTTATACCATCGAAAAAGAAACAGCCCGTATTGTCGAAGGCGCCAAAGCCTTGATTCAAAAAATTGATGACATCGGCGGCAGCATCCAAGCCATTGATAAGCAGTTTTTCCAAAACGCCATTGCCGAGCGCGCCTATGAGTTTGCCTCGCGTCTGGAAACCGGGGAGCAAAAAATTGTCGGGGTCAATGCCTACCAAACCGAAGAAGCCAAAGCGCAAGATATTTTGAAAGTCGATCCGGCCCTGGAAAAAGAGCAATGCGATCGCCTGCAAGCGTTCCGACAAAACCGCGATCAAGGAGCCACAACCCAAGCCCTTGCGCAGCTTAAAACCGCAGCCCAAGGCCAAGACAACCTGATGCCACATATCATCCAAGCTGCCAACGCGCACGCGACTTTGGGTGAAATCGCGCATACCTTACGCGGCGTATTTGGCTTGTACCAACCGTAAAAAGCCACAGGTTCTTTACACAATCTTAAATATAAATTGGGTTGGTTTTGGGTCTTTTTCTAGGTAAAAAGCACACCATGCAAAAAATCATCGCTTTGATCTATATGACTTCCTTCTTTGCTTTGCGCGTCTATGCAGACTCTGGTAGCATTGCAAGCGTTCAGCGTTTTGATTTTCCGGTCATGCCGCGCTTGGGTGACACTGCAAGTGGCGACGCGCTCTATCTCGGCGGATTTTCAGGACTTGCCTATCGTGGTGAAAAAACCAAAGAAGGCTTTCCGATCCTATGGACCCATACCGATCGTGGCCCCAACGCTGAGCCCTTTCAACCTGAAGGAAAGACGCAAAAATATCGCCCTTTCCCGCTACCGGCTTTTCAGCCGCTTTGGGTCAAGTTTGCTTTGGATACCCAAAAAGGCAAACTGCAGATCTTGCAGACGATTCCACTAACTGGTCCAAACCAAAAGCCAGTGACGGGCATGCCCAATGATCCAAGCCATGATGAAGTTCCATCGGATTTACGCGTGCAGCAGCTGGATTATGATCCCTATGGTTTAGACTTGGAGGGGATGACTTTTGCCCCGGATGGCAGTGTCTGGATGGCGGATGAATACCGGCCTTCTCTGGTGCATTTTTCCAAGGACGGCAAACTGCTCGATCGGTTTATTCCGAAGGCATCCAACACGACTCAACTCGACATGGGCACGCCCGCACTTTCCAAAATTTTTGCCAGCCGCAAACAAAACCGTGGCTTTGAAGCCATTGCCATCAGTGGCAACACAGTCTATTCTTTCCTGCAAAGTCCCCTACCGCATTCCAAAAATGACAAACGCAGTGTTCGTGTGATTGCATTTGATACAGAGTCACACAAAGAAGTCGGACAGTATGTCTATATCCTGGACAACAAAAAAGCCGACAAGATCGGCGACATGGTTCATATCAAAGACAAACAATTTTTGGTCATCGAACGCGACGGTAAAGTGGGACCGTCATCCTTTAAAAAAATCTACCGCGTAGATTTTGCCAACGCCACCAACCTGCTCGACCTATCCAACAGAAAGCAAAAACACATCGAAAAAACCGACTCGGAAAAATTCGCCAGCAAAGGCATTCAACCCGCCAAAAAAACTTTGCTCGCAGATGTAAGCGCGCTAGGCATCGACAACATCGAAAAATTCGAAGGCATCACCATCCTAGATGACCACACCATCGCCCTGGTCAACGACAACGACTTCGGACTACAAGGCGACTTCGATCCTAAGACTGGCAAGCTGGCAGAAAACAAACAACCCGAAATCACTTCTCTTGTTGTGCTGACAACAACCGAAGCACTTTATTAAATAGCAAAAGCAGGGAAAATGCATTTTCCCTGTGCTTGTATTTCCAGCTTTTCCCGAAGATCGGTGGAATGATCGTTTCACTGCGCAAAATGGCTCCTCCAGCCTTCGGCTTCCGTCCGCTTGAGTTTTGCTCCGTAAAACGATCATTCCTGGCACTTGAGGGGGATCAACGTATTTTACTATAATTCAGTCGACTGGCGTCGAAATTACTTTAATATCATAAGATCCTAACGCACAAAATCATGGTCCAGTTACCTGGCCTCGGAATTCCCTAACAGTCAGCCCTTTCTGTCTTTCTTATCTGAACGGTGTAATCAACAACCTTCTTTTCTCTATCTAATTCATTGACAACAATAACGACCGTGTTTGGACACGAAATGCAATTACCTATTAAAACCTCACCGCCATTTAATGACTCTTCGTCATGCTGAGCAAAGTCATTTGCACCACAAGTACAGGAATATGCAAATTTTACATTCATATTTGTCTCCTACTAAAACGGGATTTCTTCATCTCCGAAGGTTTCATTTTTAGTTGAAAGCATGCCCTTTATTCATGCACTATAGAGCACGCAATTTTTTTTTCAAGAAATTCTGAAGGGGAGTATGGGGGGCAGTCGACTGTCCCCG
>JAGRMV010000243.1 GCA_020441045.1 Deltaproteobacteria bacterium
CTGCGCGCCAAGATCCAGTGGAATCCCCATCACCTGCGCGATAAATAAAATGGCAATGGTTTGATAAAGCCCGGTTCCATCCATATTAACAGTCGCGCCAAGGGGTAAAACAAAGGAAGATACTTCTTCGGATACACCTAATTTTTCTTCACATCGTTCCATGGTCACTGGCAAAGTGGCGTTGCTGCTTGAAGATGAAAAGGCCAGCAGCTGCACAGGTCCCATCCCAGCAAAAAAGGTTTTGCGGTCCATCTTGGCAAAGATTTTAAGAATCAAAGGCAAGATCACAAACGTATGAAAGGCAAGACCCACGATGACCAACAAACAGTAGGATCCTAGAGACCCGAGTAGTTCCACGATCGAGCTGATATTATCACCGGCGAGTGTGTGAATGGTTCCAGCCAGCAACGCAAACACGCCATACGGCGCCACCAGCATGATCAGATCGACGATCCGGATCATCACATCTTGCAAAGATTGAAAAAAATCAATCAGCGGCTTGGCTTGGCTGGCGCCAATTTGGATCAAACCAATGCCTAAGAGCAATGCAAAAAAAACAATTTTGAGCATGTCGCGATTGCTTGCTGCCGAAGAAAAAATATTGTCCGGCACCATATCGACAAAAGGTTGCAATGGCCCCCGCGCTTTAGCACTACTGACCATACCAGCTTTGGCGCCATAATCAGCTTGATAAGAAGTTAAAATATTTTCTTTGACCTCGGTTGGCAAATGACTGCCTGGCTGAAAGATGTTCACCAGCACCAAACCAATGCTAACAGCTAGCACGGTTGTGCCAATATAAATACCAATGGTTTTGCCCCCGATTCGCGAGAGTTTGCGAATGTCCGACAGGGAGGCCACGCCAATGACCAACGATGAAAGCACCAGTGGCACCGCCACCAGTTTGAGCAAATTGACAAAGATTTTTCCCCAAGGCACAATCCAGTTACTGGTAAAACTTCCCCAACCTAGTGTCGCAGAAGCCACACCAAAAATAACTCCAGCAAACATGCCCATCAGTATTCTATAATGCAATTTTTTGTACCACGGCATTACACCCTCCTTGTCGCTACGATGATTGATCTTGTTTTCGATTTGTACTGTTACACAAACCTTCACAAACATCAAACTCTGTGATGACTAGCTTGGGCTTGTAAAAAGCTCTGCCAAGACTTGATAGGACAAAAACACAAAATAGCCCCCCATCAAACAGGCAATGCTTTTTTCATAGCGTTGAAAACTTTTTTTAAACCATGCTTGATTCCAAAACACCGCCACCAGCGTAAACCAAAGAAACGTCATACCAACAAACACCCCATACAGACCATACAACATGATAAAATCATGCCCTCGCAGATAAGAAGAAAATAGACTGATCGACAATAGGCCGACTTTTGGATTAAGGACATTGGTTAGAAAGCCTTGCAGCCAAGCACTTTGCATCGGCAGCTTGGTCGCCTGCCGACTTGACCGCATCGGCCGCCAAAGATCGTAAAAAATCATTGCCGCAATATAAAGCAAAAACAACGCACCCAAAAACTGCAGGCACCACATCCATGATTGCATGGCTGCCGAAACCGATTGTAAAAGCAGTGTGACATAAAAAAAGTGCACACACAAACCGATCGCAACGCCAAAAGCTGTCCATATGCCTGCTCTGGATCCTTTGGCAATCGCATTTTGGGTAACAATGGCAAAATCAAGGCCCGGTGTCATCAAAGCCACCGTCCAAAAACCGATCAATGCGTATGTCGTCATCGCTGCTATGTCTACCTGATGATTTTTTTGATTGCAATTTCCTTGCAGGATGGGCAGTGTAAAAAACATGCGCACCCTGGTTTTATGCATTGCACTTGCTACGACACTGTTTTCGGTGGCATTTGCCGAGACGGTCGAACAAGCTTTGGATCACCTACAACACCAACAATACCAGCAAGCGCAGGTCATTTCGCAGCAGCTTTTAGACAGTCTTCAACTCAACACCATCGCCGATATTTCCCTGGCCCATAAGATCCTAGGGGTTTCGCATTGTGAGCTACAAGACGAAGTCAGCGCCCTCAACGATTTTAAAACCCTGAAAACATTTTCCCCAGAGGCGTCTCTAGATGGCCTTACTATTTCGGATCGTTGTCAAAAGCTTTTTACCAGCATGACCCTCACCCCCTCTTCCAAGTCACGCCGGCAGGGTTTATCGTCTAAAAAACCAAACGCAAGCGGCGGCATCACGCCAGCGCAAGAGCTGCATCAACAGGCGCAAACACCCCAACCACAGGTCCCTAGCAATCGCTATATTCCGTTTGGCGTCGGGCAATTTCAAAACAAACAGCGAAAAAAAGGCTTGGGCTTTTTGATTGCGCAGTCTTTATTGTACACGGCCGGCGCCACCACCAGGATTGCGTTTAACGATCCAACCACAGGTGACATCGGTCTCAGCATGATGCTCACAGGTGGTTTTGTCAGTGTTTGGGGCATCTTGGACGCCAGACAAACTTATAGAAAATACTACACCACCCCCGAGTAAGGCTTAAAACTTCGCCCCCCCCTT
>JAGRMV010000244.1 GCA_020441045.1 Deltaproteobacteria bacterium
CCGCGGCGTGGAAATCCAACAAACTACCGGTTCTTACTTTGGGGGAACGCTCTTTTGGCAAATCAATCGGTATGAACCTGCGGCAACCCGCCAAATACATCAGCGCTTACACCGATACAGTCGAAGCGCTATATGCTTTTGATATCAAATCCGATGGCAGTGTTGCTTGGAAGTCATGGCAACTGGATGAAACAACTGGCAACGGCGGCATTGTCACAGATATTGCAAAGCAAGATCCTGTTCTAAATTTTTTACAACAAAACCCCGAGCAACGTGATTTTGAGCGCGCCTTTACCATGCGCGATTATAAAAAAGAAGAGCCTCCGGTGATCGAATTTACTGCGCCTGAATTACCCTTTACAGATCCCATCAAAATCCTTGTTCCTACGCAGTATCAGCTGCAAGATGATGAACGCCAGGCCATGCAGACCTATGCCAAAGAAAAACAACAAATTGCATCATGTGATCCCGACGCCGTACCCGGCAATCCAAAATTTAGTGAAGCTCGCGAATGCCTTTATGATGCCAGCATCGATCTGATGCGAGCTTGGATCAGTTATCGCGATCATATGTAGCGCGTATTGAAAATTTTTTTTGTTACAGACGTGGACCGTCTACAATCATTCTATGATTTCATTTAACAAAATCGACCCGTGCACGTATAATCAATGCCATGCAAAACATGATACGTATAGGCATGGTTGGCTTTCTTATTTTGACACTCGGTTGTAAAAAAACGCCAACCACACTAGAAGGCCAAACCTTAGATAAAAAGGAAATCACATCCAATATCGTTGTCGAGCAGGATATCATCGACGCTTTTGCCCAAAAACATATGGGCCAAATTCTCTGGCATGAAATTCTTAGCAAATATCCTCTGTACTATCAGCCTGAACTAACGCTGTATCTCAATGAAGTTGGCGCGCATGTTTCAATCCCATCTTTGCGCAAAAGCGTGGCGTACCATTTTTATATTTTAGATTCGCAGGAAGTTTTTTCACTTGGCTTGCCTGGGGGTGACATCTTGGTCAGCCGGGGTCTTTTACAAAAAATAGAAACCGAATCCGAGTTGGCCGGGGTTTTAGGCACAGAAATTGTTGCCGTTGAAAAGCAGTATTTTCTTCGTCTATTGCAAAAAGATCATCCTTCGGAAAGCATTGCCAATAGCTTGATCCAGAACAAGAAAAAAATAGCTGAAAGCTATCTCTTTTTGCGTAACAACCGTTTTACGGATCAACAAATCAATGAAGCAGACCGCTTAGGCATGACCTACGCGCAACATTTTGGTTATATCCCCGAAGATTTTCATCAGCTGCTAGAGCGCTTGTTTGTTTGGCAGAGTACCCAAAAAAAACTCGAAACTGGAAAATACAACTACGATATCCTAGATCATCGTCGGAGTATGAGCCAAGTCATCATTCGCGACCTTGCCAAACATCAAGAAAAATTTCCCAAGACGCAAGATCGTTATAAAAAATATAAGAAATTTTTGTAATCATTTCACGTCATGTATGTTGTATGCAATCATCTAAATGATAGATTGCAAAAGTAACCAATCAAGCGACTTTATGCGCATAGATTGTTGTCATTGATTCCACTTCAAAAGTGATTACCTTCGTGTGGCCATTCCAAAACTTAGTTTCTTTTTCTTCGGGTTCATCAATTTAAGTACATACAGACCATCATGATCATTGAGCACTGTTTGATAAATCGCATCGGCCATATTGGATTGGCCCTGAATAACGTCATACGTAATGGTTGTCTGCATCGGTTCTTTACCTGCGCACCATCCACTGACCTTTAATTCAACCCGATCGCTAAACTCTTTTGCAACAATATTGCAACTCAAATTGCCAATGGTCCTATTTCCTTGCTCTAAAGCATACGAACTCATGAATATTTCCATTTCATAAAACGGTTGCACTGTTGGGTAGTGTTCCACACCATCATTATAAAATACCCCATTGGTTTTGAGCTTTTGAAAAGTAATCTGGCTTTGATAACCAAATTGTGGATCATAATCTGGGTCTTCGTAAAAATAGGTTTCTAATGTTGTTCCTTGCGCAAGATGCAAAAAATCCTTGGCGATGGTTTCTATCCTGCTGGCAATGTTTATCTCAACTTGATCTTCTAATCGAACTGTTGGATGATAAAGTTGCGCCTTATCTTCATGACTAAAAATAGGATTCCGCTCTATATCCTCTGGATCAGCATAACGGTATACAGATGTAAAATGCCTACCTGTACGTTCTTTTATCTTAGCCACTGTATCAAATGAAAAATGAATATTAGAGGCTAGACTCACATCTTGTTTTGAAAGGTTCGTCCACTTTGCCTGTTTTTGTATCATCGATCCCAATCCCAATGCACTTTTTACACGGGCTTCTTCAAGCAATTGAGCATAGACATCAAAGATGTTCCATTTTTTTTCTTCTCGTAGGGTAACTTTAAAAATCATGGGCTGGCTTTGGATCATATGTTTATTGGCAGATTTTGATTTTAATAGCAGTGTTGCTGGCCCAACCCA
>JAGRMV010000245.1 GCA_020441045.1 Deltaproteobacteria bacterium
ATATCTTTGATCGATGTGTCTTTACGAATTTCTACCCACGGTACTTTATGTAAAAGCCAAATCAAGGGTCCAAAAACCAAGGTCATGTAACCTATCGTCAAACTAGAAATCCAAAGTGCCCATACCAGATCATCTGCCTGCCACTGCCAGTACCAAGCGCATGCCAATGTCGCAAAAAAAAGTGCAACTTCAGTTAAAATGGATCGATACTTAAACAAGACATATTCATTGTAGCAATTGCCAGAGATTAGACCAGTTTTAGCTTTGTCTGTAGACAGCGGAATACGATTTCATTTCATTATCTATGTATGCGGTAGCATTACTTGGATGTCCAAAGCGTCACATCAATATCTTGTAGGTTTTTGATCACCATTGTCACTGCGTATTGAATATCTCTCATGCGGATTTCTCCATCCTGATCTTTGATTTCTAACTCGCCATCAACTGTAACCCGCGCTTCAACCCCTTTATAATGATCTCTAGCTTCGATTTTAATTTTATCCTCATCTGGGAAAAACGTCTGCCCGCCACCCCATGCTTGGACATCAGACACTCTTTGGGCAAGATGTTGCTGGGCTTGATTCCGAAAATTTTCCTCAAGCATAAGAAAGCCTTCTTTTTGTTTGCTCTCAAAATTGTTTGCATCATAGTTTTCTACAATATCTAGCAAATCCAGGGCCGTATCCACCAATAATTGGTCATGTACACCTTGCAACACTTCCGTTTTGATTTTTTCACTCATACCATTGCTAGATGTTTTTTTAGTGCACCCTACCATCCCAATGCACATCATCATCCATACAATCCATATTTTTTTCATTCTGCCACCATTTATTGTTGGTATGAGCGATGTAGTATGTTCCATATGAGTACAATAGAGGACTGATCTTTGCGTGCAAAGAAAAAACCATTCTAAAAACATCTCTTTTTAACCATATTATCTAAGTCAATAACCCTGTAAAATCGGTGTTAAGCATATCAACAGTATTTCTAACAACTTACAATGCCATTTGGTACTGCTTTGCATCTATGGTTTGCAAACCTTGTGAAGATGTAAGATGCTTTTTGGCAAACACACCCTAACCGAATTTTTTTGATCTGCGTTGGCTCGAATACAAGAGAGTAAATTATTTTTCACCGCGGATGTGCCCGCTGCCTGTACACTTCGAACAGCATCTATCGTTTGTTTTTGGGTTCCACACTTTTGCGTTTTTAGGCTTAAAATTAGACATTGTATTTATTTAGACAAAATCTAAATTATGACGTATATACTTAAAACACAAACCAACACATTTGAAAGGAACCTATTATGTCATTACGTATAGGGGAGACTGCTCCCAATTTTGAAATCGAAACCACCCAAGGCACGATTCATTTCCATGAATGGATCGGCGATTCTTGGTGTTTCTTCTTTAGTCACCCCGCAGATTTTACGCCTGTTTGCACCACAGAAATGGGTCGAACCGCGCAACTGGCGCAAGAGTTTGCAGCCAAAAACACCAAGCCATTAGGACTCTCTACAGATTCAGTCGAAGAGCACAACAAATGGATTCTTGATGTCAATGAAACCCAAAAAACAACCCTGGAATTTCCCATCATCGCAGATGTAAACCATAAGATTGCCCAGAAATATGAGATGATCCATCCAGGTGAAAGCAACACAGCGGCGGTTCGCTCTGTCTTTATCATTGATCCGAACAAAAAAATTCGTTTGATGATGACCTATCCCATGTCAGTGGGCAGAAACTTTGATGAAATATTGCGCGTCATCCAAGCGCTACAAACCACTGATAAATATGGTGTCGCTACACCGGCGGATTGGAAACAAGGAGACAAAGTCATTATCCCGCCAAGTGTAACCAACGAGGAAGCAAGCAAAAAGTTTCCACAAGGCTTTGATGAGATCAAACCTTATTTGCGTTACACAACCATCTAAAAGCGCGCCTTGCTATTCCGAGGCCAAACTTTGTCCTCGGAATAGCAAAATTTTCAAATAAAACAGCTTCCATACACTTCTTTGTCTTCATACTTTTTCCATAAAGGTTACTAAATGAATTGTTACAGATTACACACCGAGATGTCGTAGCATGGCAAACTATTGCAGAAACACTATCAAAAGCGTCACAATCTAGGATACAATAAGATAATGGTGACTGAAACATCAGCTTTTCACGATCTTACGAATGAGCTTCGGGCAATCCTTGCAAAACATCCTACCCTTGTAGAAAAATGGAATGCACTCACAGATATTCAACGCAACGAATGGATTTGTTGGACCAGTATCGCCAAACAGCAAGCTACACGAGAAAGGCGTATAGATAGAACAGTGCAAGATCTTCGAAGTGGAAAAAAAACCCCATGTTGTTGGCCGGGATGCCCTCATCGTCGTCCAAGTGCTGCCAAATGGTTTAAATAAACTTGCATAAAAACGATGTCAAAACAGTCATAGTGCTCAAGCAATATCAAGAAGAATAAAACACAGCTAAACCAGAACCTATTGCACAAAGGT
>JAGRMV010000246.1 GCA_020441045.1 Deltaproteobacteria bacterium
CATTGATTGCCGTTTTAGAAACAGCCATGAAGGAAGACAATTATGGTTTTCTCAAAGAAACCTTTGCTGGTTCAAGGCCTGAAGACATTGCTGAAGCCATCAGTGCGGTAGGCATTCATGACGCGATCAAAGCGCTCAATCAAATCTCAGGACGTCTGTATTTTCAAGTATTTGAGCATATCAACCTCGATATGCAAGTGCAATTGGTCAGCCGGCTGAACCGAAAACAAACCATCAAAATTCTAGAGGAACTCTCTCCAGACGATCGCGTAGACATTTTGGATCGTCTGCCCGAAAAAACAGTGGATACATTATTGCCCTTGATGGCACAGGCAGAAAGAGAAGACGCCAAAAGACTCTTACAATACGGTGACGATACAGCTGGTACGATTATGACCACTGAGTATGCCACACTGCCGATCAACTATACTGCATCTGAGGCGCTACAGTATTTGCAAAAAATTGCGCCTAACAGTGAAACAATTTATTACCTGTACATCATTGATAAACAGCGTGTTCTCAAAGGCATTCTTTCACTCAAAGATCTCGTTTTGGCCTACCCCTACGAACATATTCAAGACATCATGAACACTGATTTCATTGCCGTCTATGTCGACATCGACAAAGAAGACGTCGCCCAAACCTTTGTCAAGTATGACCTCATGGCCATCCCAGTGATCAATCGTGAAGAAAAAATGGTCGGCATTGTTACTGTTGATGATGCCATGGATGTTGTGGTTGAAGAACAGACAGAAGATGTACACCGCATGGGCGCGCTGGATCCCGTTGAAACACCTTATCTTAAGACAGCATTTTGGAAACTCGCACGAAACCGTGGTCTGTGGTTAATGATACTGTTTTTTGGTGTTTCGTTCACTGGAGCCGCATTAAAACATTTTCACGACACGCTTGAAGCCGCAATCGCTTTGGTCTATTTTGTGCCACTGATTGTTTCCTCTGGAGGCAATACAGGATCCCAATCCGTCACGTTGATTACGCGAGCTTTGGCCGTTGGTGAGGTGCAAAGCAAAGATCTCATTCCCGTCATTTTGCGGGAAGGACTGATGGGCATGGTGCTGGGCATCTTTCTTGGCAGCATTGGCCTGATGTGCGCCTTTTTCTTACAAACCCCTGCTCCTGTATGTTGGTCGGTTGGCATTGCACTGTTTAGCGTTGTACTTGCGGGTTCCCTCATTGGTGGCGTCCTCCCTATTCTTTTAGAAAAAATAGGTTTGGACCCAGCGATCATGTCATCTCCCCTGGTAGCCTCCATTGTCGACGTCATTGGCGTTATTATTTATTTCAATGTTGCACAGTTTTTCCTTTTATAGCCTTTGATTTCGTGTCAGGAAGATCCCCAAAATAGAGAAACCCTTGTTACCATTTCTTAATAAAAAATGTAACATATTAAAATTATTTAATTTTATTTCATAACATAAATATCGCTTTTAATTATCTTTGTTGATTATTAGCGCATCATTATTGTAAGATGGAGATGAAAATAAGATACAGCAAAGGGTTGTATCTGCGAGAGGACAGGGATGCTACAAAAGCGCACCACATATCAAAACATACCCGTTTCTGCGTTTCAATCCCCGTCATGGAAAAATTTTACGCAACAAATAAAATATTCTCATCCCAGGGGAGGCCCCAAAACAAGGTAAGTCAATCATGACTTAAAAAGTTTTACTCTTTATCTCCCTGCCCTATGAGCCCCTTGGTCGCCCTTACCAAGGGGCTCTTTTAGTTATACAACGTTCAATGTCACGCAAAAAGCTTTCCATTTCCAGGTTCCGGCAACAGTTCATTGATCCAGTCTATATTTAATGGTATAACCCAACGCTGCAAAACGAGTAAATGCGTCCGTAGCTCAGCTGGATAGAGCAACAGCCTTCTAAGCTGTGGGTCGCAGGTTCGAATCCTGCCGGACGCGCCATACTTCTTGATTGTGACTTCTGTCAAAATCATGTACATACTCGAACTCTAATATGGTGGGTATAGCGAAAGTAAGTTAGAGCACCTGGTTGTCTCTCAAGCAGCCACCATATAAAGACAAAAGCAACTAAGCTTTTGTCACGGCTGCGAAGTAGCAGCATATAAACATCGCGAAGCGATTCCATGGGCCACAACCCACGGTCTAGATGTTATATCAAAGTTTCATACGTCATTTATATGGTGGGTATAGCTCAGCTGGTTAGAGCGCCTGGTTGTGGCCCAGGAGGTCGCGGGTTCAAATCCCGTTACTCACCCCATTCCACATGCATCCTCTACTTACTCTATGCTACCTGTTTTCAATCAAAATTCATCTGGGATTTGAACAACGTTCATCTATTTGCTAGGTCGCCTTCGCCTCCATGGCGTTACGCATTTGAAAAAATTGAAAATTGATATTTAAACTGCTTAGATAACAGAATGTCCATACTTAATAAGCCAGAAATAATTCTTCATAAGTATTATTTAAACGCAAAC
>JAGRMV010000247.1 GCA_020441045.1 Deltaproteobacteria bacterium
TGATTTTCTTTCGATCCTCTGAAATTTTAAATAGAGTTGCTTCTTGATCAATATCAAAATACTTTCTTTTTTCTGCATCATAAATAACAAGGTGATAGGGACCAGACTTCGTATCTGCTTCTACAATCAGAACATATCTATTAAATAAAAAGGATATCCATTGAATATTTTGATCCAAACTATGTATCGGACCATTTGGAAGTTGATCTAAAAAGTTTTTTTCTTCATCATAAATATATAACCCAACATCAGGATCGTTTTTATATGCCTTATAATCATTCGCCAAACGATTATTGACAGCTATAAAGACCTTTTTATCTGCATTTGATGTCCAACCTTCAATAATTCCCTGCCCCTTTAATTTGGTCAAAATCCAACTTTTGGCTTCATCAGAAATACCCACATCCGCTACCATATTCGATTGTAGTGAATGAATATCTTTCCCATCCACTTCAAAATAATGTGGATATGGATTTTTCTTAATACCTTCACTAACGCCAAGGCCTTCAGATGTTCTTACAATGACTTTGTTACCTAGGTTGGAAGATGCTTCTACATAATATGGCTGGTTCGCTTCTTGAATAACTGATTTATGGCGATAGATATGCAATCCATCCAGAACAGGTTCGCTTGTTTCTTCCCCATCCACTTGCTCTATGTTTTCAATTTTTGCTCCATTTACACTTAGCTTAAATTGCAATGAAAACTCTTTTTCGGTTTTTATAGACCGCTCAATGATCTCCTTTGGACTTGGAAACTGTGTTTGCCATATCGATGGAACCATTTTTGTATATGCATTAAAAAGGATTGTATCGCCTTCTCCCCAAAATGGACGTTTGATACCAACCCGTGAAAATGATAACTGCGTATGTTTTTTGTTTTCTAAATTATAAGAAAAGGCATTATAGGTTCGTGGGGCATTAGAGACATACAAAATATTTTTACAGTCTTGGGAGAATGCTGGCTCAATATGAATCTTTTCTTTTTTTGAAGTAATTCTTTCAAGTTTTCCATGCATATCCATCATGTAAATATGTCGATCATAATGGATGTAATCAGCGGATCTCTCATCCTCTCTAGAAAAAACAAATTTTTTGACTCCTGAACAAAAGTCCAAATGATCATAATGTTTGATATCATCAGTCATTTTTTCAATTTTTTTGTTTTTTAAATTTACTTTATAAATATTAGAGTAGCCATGTTCATACCCAATAAAAAAAACAATATGCTCTGAGACCATTACGGGATGTTCAATTTTATCAATATGGTCCCAATAATAAGAAGATACTTTACCTAAAGAAATTTTCTTTTTTACTTTATCAAACGTGTAAGGATGGATTCGAAGCTCATCCTGTTTTGACCTTTTAACAGGATACAATACGTATTTATCCGTAATATCTGCACCTTTACGAAATGATTCTAATGATTCATTTTCATACTGCTTGTCTACAACGAGTATTTTTTTTTCTTTTGTTCCTTGATCTTCATAATAAAAAAACAGAGCATTTTGAGCACCTAATGCTCCACCTGCAACAAAAAATCCTTTATGACTATCTAATATAATCTTTTCTTTTTCTAGTTCAATGGATTGATCCAGAATGTCTTTTTGTTTGAGTAAATGTCCATAATCCAACAGAAGCTTCGCTTGTATTTTTTGTTCCAGCTGCTCCATTGTAATCCCCAATGATTTTTCAATATTGCTCTCAAAACCCATTTCATCAGCATTTTCAAAAATCTTATGAAACCCTTCTTCTCCATACTCATCCCAGATAAGATTGGTGATATAATTGCCAATTTTATACATCAACCATGTACCTTGAATGCGCCACAGCTCATTGAGTGAAAAGAAAAATCCGTTCAGATAGGCATCTCTGATCATCATTTCAGCATCTGTATCCCAAAATATAGAATTGGTCTCAGCAGATCCCTCAATAAACCATAGAGGAAGTCTTCGTGCGTTTTTTTCTATTTGAAAAATATGTGTTGCTTCATGCTTGGTCACATGTTCAAATTTATTTTTTTCCCCTTCAAATGGAAAAGTAACCCTTTTCCATCCAAAAATTTCAGTCAAACCTCCTAACCCTTCTGGAATTGGCCCATCTACAATCGAAGTTTGTTCAAAATCACGTCTAGATTGATAAAAAATAACTGGTATTTTTTTCTTAAACTTATTCTGTGTACCAAATATACGATCATTACGATCGTATTCCTCTTCAAAATACTTGATCACTGTCTGCAAACTCTTTTGTCCATCTGGGTAAGTATAAAAATCATAATGGTCAGACTCAAACCGTTCCCACTTAAACTTATTATATCTCGGTTTTTTAGTACCCCAGTAAGCACTTGATAAAAATTGTGTTCTTTTTTCACGTCCTGAAATTGGGAATAAGAATTTTACAAATTGCTGAAACAAGTCTCCACCTTGGGCATAGGCAGATTGAAATAAAAAATGATCAGATAGGCGTA
>JAGRMV010000248.1 GCA_020441045.1 Deltaproteobacteria bacterium
TTCAATTGCGATGGTTCTTTCTATGTTTTTCCTTACCTCTTACGGATTGATCAATCTGGCCACACTTTCAGAAAGTATCATGCGAAATCCTTCTTGGCGTCCCACTTTTAAAATCCATTGGTTTTTTTCATTGGTTGGCTGCGTATTTTGTTTTGTCGTGATGCTGCTGATCAATGCCGCAGCGGCATTGATCTCTTTTACTTGTGTTTTTCTGGTCTATGTATGGACCAAAAAAAGAAATTTGGGCAAACACTGGTCTGATATTCGCCGCGGCATGCTCGTCAACATGTCACGAGATATGATTTACCGACTTTCCGAATACAAAGAAGATGCACGATCTTGGCGACCTCATATCGTGGTGTTTAGTGGTTCCCCCAATCAACGTTTTCCATTGGTTCATTTTGGCCAATCGCTCAGCAGTGGACGAAGTTTTCTTACCGTATGTTCGATCTTGGCCAAACAGCATCGAGACTTTGACCGTAAAAAAAGCATTGAGGAATCCATTCGCACATTTGTCAAAAAGAAAAACATCCAAGCCCTTACCGAAGTCCACTTTGCCAATACTCCCTTTGAAGGAGCCGTCGCATTTTCTGAGAACTACGGTTTAGGCGGACTCAAACCCAACCTTTTGGTGTTTGGACAGTCGGAAGATGAAGACAACAAAGAGCATTTTGCTCATATGATCAAAGATCTTCATAGTATCCGCAAAAACATTATCATATTACGTAATCACAATATTGGAGAAGACGAGACTTTACCCATTGCCAGCAATGAAATCCATGTATGGTGGGGACGACAGAACCAAAATGCCAATCTGATGTTAGCCTTGGCCTTTCTCTTGTCACTGAATCCACAGCGCAAAAAATCAAAGATTTTTTTAAAATCGACCATCTATGAAGAAGAAGACTCAGAAAAAGCCATTAAAGAAATGGAAGTACTCTTACAAAATGCCCGTATCCCCATTGAAATTGAAGTGATCAAGCTCAAAAAGGGGCAAAGTTTTTTCAACATTGCCCAACAAGAATCAAGCCAAGCAGATCTTATGTTTATGGGGATTCGTCCACCCCGTGAGGATGAATCAACGGAAAGTTATGCTCTTTACTACCGCACTTTACTAGACCAGACTGTTAATTTTCCGCCAACCGCCATGGTCATGTCGGCGGAAGAAGTACCGTTTAAAGAAATTTTCGAAAGTATTTGATCAGCATGACTATAAAATCAAATGACTATGTTTGGGGCAATCAAAAAACCCAATTCTTTTACGATCTAACCCCCGAACACATTTTAGACGCCATTGATCGGCTGGGGTTTACCACCACCGGACGATGTCTTCCCTTAAACAGCATGGAAAATCGAGTGTACGAGGTAGAAATTGAAACCGACAGCAACGTTGCGTCTGAGCATTTTTTGATTGCGAAGTTTTATCGCCCAGCGCGCTGGACCAAAGAACAAATCTTAGAAGAGCATGCATTCTTATTTGATTTACAGGCGCAAGAGATTCCATGTATCGCCCCTTGCGTAATTGCAGAACAAAGCCTGTTTTTTGACACTGCCACTTCGATGCATTTTTGCATCTTTCCTAAACAAGGAGGAAGGGCTCCGATGGACATGACCCCTACAATGCTGGAAATACTAGGTCGCTTGATTGCAAGAGTGCACAATGTCGGCGACGCCCAAACAGCCGAGCATCGTATTCAAATTTCGCCCACAAGTTTCGGACGCCAAAATTTGGCTTCATTACTTGCAGCGCAGACCATTCCTATCCAGTATGAATCTGATTATCAAAAGTTGGTCGAAACCATTTGCAATCTGAGTGATCCACTGTTTGCTAACATACCTGTGCACCGCATTCATGGGGATTGTCATTGGGGCAATGTCATTTATCGAGAAGATGCAGGTATGTTTTTGATTGATTTTGATGACATGCTCATCGGTCCCGCAATACAGGATATCTGGTTATTGATTCCAGGTGACGATACGTATGCCCTGCAAGATCGACAAATTTTTCTCGAAGCCTATCAGAGCATGCGTGACTTTGATATCTCGAGCCTACGTCTGATTGAACCACTTCGTACATTACGCTATATTCATTTTACCGCCTGGATTGCCAAACGCTGGCAAGACCCAGCCTTTCAACAAGCTTTTCCACAGTTTGGAACCGATAGTTATTGGGGAACCCAAGTACAAGACCTACAAATCCAATTGCAAAAAATACAAGCCTTATGATTTTTGCTGCAGGCAATATTACAGATCTAGACATTGGCTAATTGTCTGAGCAGTGATAATAACTGCATATGATTTTTTGGATGCAGTTTCTTGGATTGGTCATTGCCATTAGTCTATCTGGATATTTTTTATCTGTGTACGGAGATCAAATTGCTGAACTCAGCGGTCTTGGTAAGTCTTGGATTGGCGCAACTTTGATCGCCATGGTCACCAGCTTACCTGAACTTGG